>NZ_JAUBQW010000203.1:0-7570 GCF_036701485.1 Microcoleus sp. Pol11C3
TAATAATTAAATGGGGTCGCAAAATCAAAAATAAGGGCAATGCTTGTATCACAGTTTAAATGTGCAACAGCTTACTACCCTTCGACTTCGCTCAGGAACCGCGACTTGCCCGCTCGTGTAGCCGAAGGCAGCCGAAGAGCCTTCTTCCTTCTGCTATAATTTGTTACCCATAACTGCGGCAAATTGTCAAGCCGATCGAGCTGTGGAACCCTGCAAAGACCCAATAACTACCGAAACCTAGTCCGAAGCCAGAACTTTATTTACCCTCCGGCAGGCATCAATTAGAATATAGATGGTGCTTCTCAAAGGTGACGAGTACATTGCCCATGTCTTTAACCTTAGCTTTGAAAAATCAACTGCATAACCGTCCTCAAATAGGGTTGAAAAGTCTGTTGGGCCGTTTGGGTATCAGGCAGAAAATCGGCTGCGGATACGCCTTGGTCATTAGTATTGCCGTTTTGGGTGCTGTGGCGGGACGGGGAGTTGAATCCTATCACAAACAGCAAGTTAGAGAAAAACTAGCGATCGACCGAGATAAAGCGGAAATCCTGACAAACCTCAATAACACGGTGCAGGAAGTCAGAATTCAGCAGCAAGAGCTGGCGAGTCTGACGGCCAAACCGCAAATTTTCGATCGCCAACGCTCGGAATTCCTGACTCGCGTTGCTCAGATGAGCGGCATCCTCGAACAACTGCAAACCCCGTCGCAGACGAAGAATCCCGAGATTGCCAAAGACTACCAACAGCTTCAAAAATTCGCCGAAGCCAACGGCAAAACCGTAGAATCCTACTTTCAACAAGTACAAAAATTGTTGGCGGCTGCGAAATTATCTGCTTTGAATCCGAAGCAGCAGCAGGCTTTGGGGCAGAACTTGAACAATTTTGTGGCTGGCGAAACTGCTTTGAAACTCAAAGAGTTTTCCGAGGATTCAGCCCAACTGGCCGGCAACTTTCGCGAGAAAGCAGACGAGGCATTGAGAACCTACGAAAATGCCGAAAAACTCGGAATTCTCATTCTCGTTTGCTCTCTCTTGATATCAGGGGCGATCGCAGCAATTCTAGCAGCATACACCAGTGGGGCGATCGCTCGCTCCTTAGAAGCCACGACCCTCATCGCTCAGCGAGTGACAGAAGAATCTAACTTTGACCTGCAAGTGCCCGTCACTACTTCCGACGAAGTGGGAATGCTAGCAATTTCCCTCAACGAATTAATCCAAAGAGTAGGAGAATACACAGAAGAATTGCACGAAGCAAAAGTAGCCGCCGAAGCTGCCAACCGCTCGAAAAGTGCATTTCTGGCCAACATGAGCCACGAACTACGCACTCCCCTCAACGCCATCATTAACTACAGCGAAATGCTGCAAGAAGATGCTCAAGATTCCGGTTCAGAAGACTTTCTCCCGGACTTAGAAAGAATTCAAACCGCAGGCAAACACCTGCTGGATATGATTAGCGACATCCTCGATATTTCCAAAATAGAAGCCGGTCACGTCACCCTTTATTTGGAAAACTTCGACGTGGCAACGATGATTGAAGAAGTGATGACTACTGCTCAACCGCTAGTAGAAAAAAAAGGTAATGCTTTAGCACTGAAAACAAAAGGCGAACTCGGCACAATGTACGCCGACCAACCGAAAGTGCGACAAATTCTCCTCAATTTGCTCAGCAATGCTGCAAAGTTTACCGAAAAAGGCGTCATTACTATCGGCGTGGAAAGAATTAAAATTGAAAAATCAAGACCGGCCAAACAAAATAAAAATAAGGATTTTCAATCGGGTTCAAACTACACTTCTCAAGTTTTAATGTTTCGAGTCAGCGACACCGGCATCGGCATGACGGACGAGCAATTAGAGCAGATATTTAAACCTTTTACCCAAGCTGATGCTTCGACTACCCGCAAATACGGAGGTACGGGTTTGGGATTGACAATTAGCCAGCGTTTGTGTCAAATTCTCGGCGGCGAAATTAGCGTCGAAAGCGAAGACGGTAAAGGTTCAACTTTTATTGTCAGTCTCCCGGAACGGGTGGTGATGCAGGCATGAAGTCAGTTGACAGTTGACAGCAAACCGGTTGATATAGCAATCCTAAATGAGTGGCACAATTTAATATATTATAATAATAAGGCAGTATCATAATAGTTGGATACTGGCAATTTGCCAAAAAAACAATATGTGTGAACAACACTATTTACTGACGGGGCGACATGTCGCCTAAAAACCAGACAGGCAAGTAACTATAGCCAAATCGTCTGAAGAAAGATAGAGTAAGAAAGCTTCTTACCCAAAAAACAATTAAATGATACCACAATCATATAATGCTCATTTGTCAGAAAAACTCACACACTCTAATTAATTGTTGACAATTTTATTGATTCAAGTAGTGCAATCGATTAAAGAAGTTACATTAGAAAGCATAGCGACAAAACTAGCGATGCCGATTAAATTTGAAAGTAGAAGAAAAAAAGTTCAGAGATTTTTATCGAATGATGAATGGGATTTAGATGACATTTGGTTGTTAGTAGTAATTAATTGGATTAAAAGCAGTGTTAAACAGAATAATGTGATCTATTTAGCAATAGACCGAACCAAATGGCAATCAAATAATATTTTGATGGTCAGCATGATTTGGCGAAAGAGAGGCATTCCTATTTATTGGAAAATGCTTGATAAACAAGGGAACAGTACATTAGAAAATCAACAATTCGTATTAACGCCAGTATTCGCAGCCTGATCAGATTACAGCTTGCTAGTATTGGGAGAGCGTGAATTTTGTAGTATTACCCTCGCCAACTGGCTGAGGGAGCAGAAAGTAGATTTCTGTTTGCAGCGACTAAAAAAGAATGTTTGCATCAAGACCGAAGAGGAGTTATGGGCTGAACTAAAAATGCTAGGATTAGAGCCAGGAAATAGCTTTTTCAATCAAGAAGTAACAATTCGTAAAACTGCACCCATTGAGGGATTTAATCTAGCAGGTAAATGGTTGGGGAAATATCGAAATATTATTAAAAAAGAGCTTTGGTATATTTTGACAAGTTTGGCAGAGCTACAAGCAGCGGTTGATGCTTATGCGAAAAGATTTGGAATTGAAGAAATGTTTAGAGACTTTAAGGGCGGAGGATATAACTTGGAAAGGACTAATTTAACGGGCGACCGATTGAGTAAGTTATTAATTTTGCTATCACTAGCATACTTGAAGAGTATAATTCAAGGGATAAGTATCAAATCAAAGTAAGTTCAAGAATATCTAAGCAGAAAAACAGAAAGTCACAGAAAATAGGCTAGGCATAGCACTTTTTATATTGGCCTATGGGGTGAATCATGGGTCGATTTAATATCTAGTAATTGGCAGGTTGTTGTTGAATTAATGTCTTTGTCTCCACATAAACTACCTAATTATCAACAAGGCTTAAGAGCTATGAGACTTATCCTATCAGCGTTATAGGCGACAAGTCGCCCCGACAGCCCCAAACATAGCCTGTCTCTTCGCCATGAAGTAGATGACATTCATCTAAAAACAATACTATTATTTACCCAGATTTTATGCCCGCCTTGTTTTTAGATATAATCTCGTTAATTTATTCCCGTTTTTTTTTCATTTCTTCATCGAATTTGGGATGAATTTTTTGAGCTTTGTTCTAACTAATATTCGCCCGAGCGAAAAGTTCATAATAGCTCTATTTGGATTGATATATCACACCAAACTCTTGCTCTACATAAGTCACTAAATTATCTAAATTCCAATATTCTTTATTCTTTAATCACTAGACTACTTCCGTTTTTCGCTCGGTAAAATACCCTTGTGAGCCTTTACATCCTAGTTTTATTCCTTCGATGCCTGGGGTTTTAATTTTTTTTTTCCAATAACCCACAAATAATTCACTTACACCTAAGATTTTGCTAATTTCACACGGTTAGGTTACCTTACCTTATAGCGCCATCCTTACAGCTATTGCTCATTTTAGTTCTCTTGCATCGATATCACTTTTAATGAAAGATTCTAATTGGGGTATTTCTTTTTCCATATCTTTTTCTGGCCGTTGTAAGTTATTCATTTTTTTTTCTAATCAAGTATTGCATATAATTGTACCGTAATCAGGATAATGATTTAGGATTGCTATAACAGGTGTTTGTAGTTAAGAAGTCCGTCCGAGCGAGTTTTATGATAAGAGTTCTGGACGCAGGCTTGCCTTGCTCAACCGGGTTTATACGACGAAAAAAGCTCGGGTTGAGTGATAAAAAATACAAGAATAATATCTTTTATTTTGGCAAAAAAATATTTTGTTACTCGGGAATTAACGGGAATTCAATTAATAGCTGTCAATAAAATTGCAACTGTAGGCAAGCTCCAAACCGATAGCCGATCAGTCAGTCCCAATTATTTAAGTGAAAATCTAAAATCTAAAATCTAAAATCTAAAATGGTATAACTCCCCAAATTTTGACACTTTTGTCTATACTGCCACTGATAATAGTTTCACCATCGCTGCTAAAAGTAAGACAAGTAACAGAGTTTTGATGTCCGTTGAGAGTGTGAATATGTTCGCCGTTACTGGCATTCCAAAATTTGATATTACCATCCGCACTAGCACTGACAACAGTGCGTCCGTCGGGACTAAAGGCGATCGCATTTATCGAGTTAAAATGCCCTGCCAAAGTGATTGAACTATCTGGATTCGATAGCTGCCGCAGTTGAATATTTCTGTCCCAGCCGCCAGTAGCCAAAGTCTGCCCGTCTGGACTGAAAGCCAGACAATTCGCATAACCCTTAATTGTTTGGGAGCATTCTCTGCTGCGGAGGTTCCACAGCTTAATTGTACCGTCAGAACTGCTGCTAGCGAGAGTTTGTGCGATCGGGCTAAAAGCAAGACTAACAATTCCTGCTTTATGAGCTCCCCAAGTTAAAAGATTGCCAAAGGTACAGATTAACTTTCCCGTCTCTAAATTCCAAATTTTGATAGTAGTATCTGCCGAACCGCTGGCGATAACTTGACTGTCGGGACTGACGACAATTGCGCTAATTTCCCCTTCATGTCCGAGGGCAGTATGCCGCAATTCTCCTCCCTGCCAAATTTCGATCGCACGATGTTTCGGAGTATTTCTGCTCCTCACAAAAACTTCGCTTTCTTGGCAAAGTACAAAAGTTTCTTGAGCGCGGGGATACTTGTCAACAGTATAGAGTATTTCTCCTGTATCTACATCACAAATTCTAATTATTTTCCCGTGCAAACTCGCCGTGCGATCACCTCCGGGACTAATCGCAAGATTTGTCCCAGTTTTCACACTGCGGATGCAGTCAAAAAGCTTGTAAGGCACGAAGTCTTTTAAAGCTTGGCGCACTAGAGGTTCTGTCCTTGGGCACAAAATTATATAAGCAACTCGCTGCACTTCTGCTGCGGGGTCAAGCAGCGCCTCAATTGCTAAATTTAAACCAGCGCCTCCGTATTTAGGAGCATCTTTAACAGCGGCAATCCGAGCCTCGATACTAGGACTTTTGAAGCGCTGCTTGACCCCGGCGATGCCTCCCAAAACAGCGGCGGCGATCGGGATTTGACTTTGGCCGCCGAGGACGGCATCATATTCTCTGGGTTGGTTAGAATTGTCGGGCATCATAGGATTTTAGATTTTAGATTTTAGATTTTAGATTGAATAATTGGAGGATTGAATAAAGCGAACTCACGGATGGATAAATCGGGGGAATTGTTATCAGATACTCTGTTGTGATTTTCTGAACGTATGAATCCGGGGGCTTGTAACCTGGCTGCTTTCGCTGACGCTAAAACCGGGTTTAAGAGCACAAGTTCTAACTTATTGACTGTTGGTGTTTATGGTATTATAATCAAAGCAGCGTTTCACACAACAATCCGAAAGTGATATGTCACACTTCACAACGATCAAGGTTCAGATCAAGAACGGCGAACTGCTGCATCAAGTATTGGAAGAGTTGGGTTATCAAGTAGAGTCCAATGTGCAGGTACGGGGTTATCGGGGTGACAAAACTAATGCGGAGTACGTGATTCGGCAATCCAATGGTTACGATTTGGGTTTTCGCCGCAGCGGAGAGGATTACGAATTGGTGGCGGATTTTTGGGGCGCTCGAATTAATCAGCAGGAATTTGTCAATTCAATTAGTCAAAAATACGCGCGCAAAAGTTTGATGGCGGCGGTGCAGTCAGAGGGTTTTCATGTTGAAGAAGAGGAAACTTTGGCAGATGGAACCGTGAGAGTTGTAGTGGGTCGATGGGTTTAAGACTCGCCCTAGATTAACTCGTTTTTAGGTATCAAGAGGAATCACCATGTGGCGATCGGCGATCGTACTAATCATCCTGGCGCTTGTAGTTGGCATTGTTGGCGCGATCGCCCTTGGAGCATACCGATGGCATCTGGGTACCAAGGAACTGCGAGCGAATCTTGAAGCTGCACGCTTACCGATTAAACCTCTCACATTTGATGCGCGGGAAATCGCCGATTTACCCCAGCCCGTGCAGCGCTACTTTCGCGCGGTGATCGAGGATGGACAACCGCTAATTGTAGCAGCGCGGGTTTCCCACGAAGGCACGTTTAACATGAGCGAAACCGCAGAAAAATGGAGCGCCTTCACCTCAACTCAATTGGTAATTACTCAGCGCCCTGGCTTTGACTGGGACGGGCGAATTGCCATGATGCCCGGTATCAATGCGTTCGTTCATGATGCCTACATTTCTGGCGAAGGCATCCTCCATGCAGCGCTGCTGGGCCTGGTGAATCTGGCGGATATCCGCGGCACTCCAGAAGCGGCACTTGGGGAACTGATGCGCTTTTTCGCGGAGGCTGCTTGGTATCCGACGAGACTGCTGCCGAGTCAGGGTGTTCGCTGGGAGGGGATCGACAATTCTTCGGCCAGAGCAACGCTACAGGATGGCGACACTACTGTTTCCCTGGATTTCGGCTTTGATGAAGCAGGGCTAATCGCCACTATCCGCGCCGAGGCCCGCGCCCGTGCAGTTAAGGGCGGGCTGGTGTTTGCGCCCTGGCAAGGCCGCTTCTGGGACTACGAATTGCGAGACGGTATGCGGATTCCGCTACAAGGTGAGGTGGCGTGGCAACTGCCGAATGGCTCGCTATTGCCCTACTGGCGTGGCCGCATCACGAATATTGCCTATGAGTTTGCAGGGTAAGCGTTGGTTGCGATCGATCGAGTTGGGGGCGATATTATTGAAAGGTTGATGCTAAAGCGCGATCGTCCGAATCGCTACGAGTTTTCGGCTGTTGGCATGGTTAAAAAGTGATAATGGTGGGCGATCACTCAAGGAATACGGCAATGAAAATTAAAATTAAAAATCTTGGTGTTTTAAAGCAAGCCGAATTTACCCTTGGCGATCTCACAATCATTTGCGGTGGTAACACTACTGGCAAAACCTATGCAACTTATCCCTTATTTGGCTTTTTGTCTACATCGTTTTGTCTCTATCGGTCATATAGCGCTCGCAAATCATTCGTAAATTAATTAAGGGTTCGCTCGAGCAGCAGTTCCATTGAGTGTTGGTTCAAAAATACCAAATTTGTGTAACTTGAGAAAGTCAAAGCTTTGTGACT
>NZ_JAUBQW010000005.1:0-114725 GCF_036701485.1 Microcoleus sp. Pol11C3
ACTTGTTCGTAAGTCATCAGTTTTTCCTCTCGATCACCTGACTATTGCCCTTATTGGGGACTTTTGCAAGAGGTCTACTGTACCAGAAAATTGGTTTTACGCTCAGCGTGGCAACGATGGGAAGAATGGCAAAACTCTTAAACATGACTTTAAAAAAAACTCTCTTTCCGAGCGCGAAAGGCACTGACCGAGTTCAGGGCCTGCGATATGAGTTCTGGCAAAAAGTCCGAGAAGTTTGTTTTAAAGACTTAATATTCATTGATGAATCAGGAGTTAACTTGGCAATGGTTAGGTTATATGCTAGGTCTTTAAAAGGTTCAAGGACTCGGGGACAAAAACCAAATAAACGGGGGAAAAATGTCTCAATAATTGGATCTATATCAGTCAATGAAGTCCTAACATCAGTCAACTTAATAGGTACAACTGATACAATTACATTTGAGGCTTTTATCATCCGAAAGCTGGTACCAAAACTCTGGAAAGGTGCTTGTGTAGTGATGGACAATTGTACTATTCACACAAGCGAAGAAATAGAAAAGGCCATCAAAAGTCAAGGGGCAAAAATAATATACTTATCACCATATTCGCCAGACTTCTCACCAATTGAACATTTATGGTCAAAACTCAAAAACATTCTCCGTTCTATCAAGACGACTAATTACCGAGAATTAGCAAAAGCACTCTTGGTTTGCCTTCAATCAAGTTACATTATCCGATATGAGGAATTGGTTTACTCACTGCTGTTATTGTACTTCATATTTATGAGAAACGCTATAAGCTTATTTGTAAGTCTTGCAGGTCGATGGGTCCTGGCCGCTCGATCGTCGACGATTATTTGGGCTCATTGACAACACGATAGAATCCTTTCTCTATTGTTTTTTCCTCACCATTTGTGACTGATATGAAGCAGTATTATAGGACGCATTTGACATCTTTAAGGCTGCGGGTCGATCGCCCATTGTAACTCGATCACCCATTGTAACTCGATCACCCATTGTAACTCGATCACCCATTGTAACTCGATCGCCCGCTACGAGCCTCACTTACACAGCTCAGGCGAGCGTCACAAGATCTTCAATGGATTCTCAATAAGCGCTATTGACTGGATAATTGCCCATATCTTGCCCTTAAAGTCAAGTACAATTTATACCAAATTAGATGAGCTTACCCTGGAGTCGATCGCTCTACCTTCGATGCTGGTAAAAATTAAATCATCAGGTTGGAAGTCAGTCGATCGCCGGCTCAGTAATAGCTGTTGCAACCGTGGCGTTAAAGGTACCGTGCGGTCTTTATTCCGCTTGGCTGCTTTCCGATTGCCATTTTTCAGACTTTCCCCAATCCAGATGTGATCGCAATTGTGGGAACAATGCCGGCACACGAGAGCTACTGGTTCGCCGGTGCGAAGGCCGACGCCGAATTTGAATTCCACATAGTCCGCATAATGTTTCAGATTTGAGTCAGAGCGGAATTTTTGGACAATCGCGTTTATTTCTGTAAGCGTGAACGGTTCTGGGCGTTGTTTGGGTGCGACCGAGACTTTGACTTCCTCCCAAGGATTTTCGAGAACCAGCTTCTTTTTCTGTGCCCATTCCCAGCAAGCGTTCATCATCACAATCCGTTCGCGTACTGTCACCGGTTCAAGGGAGCGATCGAATAATAGCCAATCTCTAAATTTCTCAGCAACAGTTTCAGAAACAGAAATTGTGCTTTTGTTTTTGAAAAATGCAGAAACGTGTTTCTCCAAACTTAAATATTTAGCGAAAGTAGCAGGCTCGATTTTCCGACGCTTGTACTCGATAAATTGGTCAAAAAGGTCAGAAACAGAAATGGATTCTTGTTTCTGTGGCTTGTACTTTGTCAGGGAGGGGTCAAAGTTGCCACTAGCCATGTCGAGTTCAATTTGGCTGGCTTTCATCGAGGCAGCTTTACGGTTGACGATCGAATCCGGCAAACCTAGATAGAGCCAGAAGCGTTTTCTTTGCCATGACCAGACAAGCCGTAACCGATCCTTAAAAATCTGGACTTTCACCGAGCCTGAAGCCCTATCCCAGTTTTATCCCAGTTTTATCTCACTTTTTGTCAGAGTATGACATATTCTGTCACTCCTTATTGAGAATGCGTAACCTGCGATTTATCTAGTAAAAATAATGGAATCCTTAGTGTATAAGGATTCCATCTATCGGAGCGGCGGGATTTGAACCCACGACCCCTACTACCCCAAAGTAGTGCGCTACCAAGCTGCGCTACGCCCCGACAGCTTTAATAGCTTAGCATAGAATTCCCGAAAAAGTCAAAAAACTTTTAAAACTTTTGCGGCCTGCACCAAAGTCGGAACCGCAGCCGCCGGCCAAAAACCCTCGCACCTTCTGCCAGCATTCAAGATCAATTGCACGCTGTAAGCTTGGGGATAGCCTTCCACCTGCACCCACAGCAAGTCGCTTTCGGCTTCAATGGCGATTTTTTCCTCGTCCATTAACTCAGAGGCCATTTGACTCATTGTGCCGGCTAATTGTCCCAACAATCGGCAAAAATCGTTTAACTCAGCGTCCGTGAGTTCGATCGCCCAACCGTCGCCAGCCACCAAACCCTTAAACTCCTGGGCCTCCGGGTTCCATCCCAAACGCCACCCAACACCCGTTTTAATTACACGTTCCACCATTAAGGGATTTTAGATTTTAGATTTTGGATTTTAGATTAGTAGGACTTACCCATAAATACGAAATAAAACGGGTTTTTTACCTGTGTTAAAGGCTCAAAAGCAATATTTCCGTAAAAAACCCGGTTTCTGCATTCCTGAGTATTAAGGTGCCAGCAACTTCGCATCTCCCGGCTGCGGCGGCGGTATTTCCGGGAAATTCGATCGCCCTTGTGGTTTTTCCCCCGCCGATGGTGTGCCCCCACCCCCGGAAGTCTCAGTAAAAACATCCACCAAAGCTTGAACCAAAGCATCCCGCTGTGCTCTCTTTAACCTTTGAATAGCAGCACGATCCTGTTCCATTGGATTTGAGCGCAAAACGTCTTTTCCCGGATACACGCTTTCCACCAAATAATCGGGAGTCGCCCCCAGATAGTCAGCTAAAGTCAACTTCCAATCAAAGCGGTAATTGGGTGGCCGTCCTTTGACAAATACGTGATATCGAATCAACCGCCCGATTAAAGTATTGGTAGGATCGACTTTTCCAGTTTCCTTAGAAATGTAGTTATTTTCGATCGGGAAATCGGGCAATTTTTCGTACACAAATTTCCACGCATCTTGCACCCTCACTTGCGGCGGTACAGATTGTTGAGCCACCCGCTGCACTGTGGCCGACTCAGAACTCCGCAGCAGCGAAGGTTCCAAAGCCGACATACTCAGTTCCCCAGATTCCAATACCCAACTCAAAAGCGTGAAAATCGCTACAATCAAAGTAACCAACAGAAAACTTAAGCCCTGCTTTAATCTATTCACGGTTTTGACAAAAATTTGAAAAATAGAATAATTTCATACACTTAGCGGCCAGGAGATGTCCTAGTTTATAATTTTAGGATTTACGCTCATCAACGAGGTTTATTAGAAAAATCAGAGGTTTTTTAACGAAGCAGCTAGGAATAAACCGGGTTTCTTGTCCCGCGCGCCCTAGTCTAGTTTGAAAAAGTTGTGAGTTTTGAGTTGACAAAAATTGCTGGCAATTCACCACTCACAACCCAAAACCCCCGAAGTCTAGATGTCTCCGATAATTTCCGGCTGAGTCAGTTCGTCCGACATTTCAAATATCGCCCGCATTACAGGTTTCATTTGATGGTCGTCCATATTGTCAAAATCTTCATAGCGACGGCGTTTTGCGCGGTTCGCCACCTGCACCGTAATCCGATAGCGGTTGGATGCACCGTTAATCAACTCTTCCGCCCGACGGGTTAGCTGAGTTGAATCGAAAGTTGGACGCTTAACCATGAGACTCCCTACTTTATGTAATGTTACATTCTAGTCTAGTATGTCAAGATTCATAATTTATTAACTGAGTATCATTGCTTATGCAGGCAGCAACAGCCTATTCCTTTGGTCACTTGCAGCGGGTAAATTCTCATCCCCTCAAATTGGTTGCTTTCGGCGACAGTTTAATCTACGGTTTCGGCGACGGTGTAGGCGGTGGCTGGGTGGAAAGATTGCGGCGCCAGTGGATGTTACCGGAGAGTGCAGGACACGTTTTATACAATTTGGGCGTTCGGGGCGATCGCACCTATCAAGTCGCCCAGCGGCTCGAAAACGAGTTTCGCCAGCGTGGCGAGCTCAGAAACCGCGTTCCTGATGCGATTATTCTTTCCGTCGGCCTTAACGATTCGGCGAGAGTGCAGTCGTTTACCGGGCGCAGCTACACTGATTTTGAACATTTTAAAACTGTTTTGGATAATTTGTTAAGCCTGTCCCAACAACTTTGCCCGGTGATATTTGTCGGGATGGTGCCGGTGGATGAAAGTAAAATGCCTTTTCAAGATTGTTTGTATTACAGTCATGCTGACCAATATCGGTATAAAGAAGCAACGAAATTAGCTTGTCACTTGCGGGGAATTCCGTATTTAGATATTTTTGATAAATGGATAAATCGGGGCAGTGAGTGGTGTAGTTCGCGCCTGATTTCAGACGGGCTACATCCCAATGCAGCGGGCTATCAATCTTTATTTGAAGATGTGACAAGTTGGGAACCGCTAGCCGCTATCAGTCATTAGTCAGTAGTCATTAGTTATCAGGGCTAACTTTCGCGGCATTCTGAATGGGCGCTTAGCCTCTAGATTGAGCGAAATTGATTTGACTTGCAACGCTCAAACGGAACACGAGCCAGCGAAAACTCAAGAGATACTAAAAAGTAACAATCGGTACTTAAAATGGCAAAATTATCCAAAAATTCCCCAGTTAGTCTAGATGCACTTATTCCCCGAGAAGCATTTGAAATTAAAGATCAGCCCGAACGCAATATGGGAAGAAGTATCCTCACTATAGGTATTCGCGATCTAGAACATAGTTCTTTTTTCTATCCGTTTTTGCGAAAACCGGATTTTCAAAGAGAAACTAATGAATGGGATGCAACAAAAATATGCGAGTTTATTGAAAGTTTTTTAGATGGAGATTTAATTCCCGCAGTTATTCTTTGGCGAGGTAGTAGCCACTATTTTGTTGTTGATGGTTCTCATCGACTGAGTTCGTTACTTGCTTGGATTAATGATGATTATGGGGATGGTAAAATTTCTAAACAATTTTATGACGGCAACATCACTGACGAACAGAAAGAGGCAGCCAAAGAAACTCGCAAACTAATTAAAGACAAAATAGGAGCTTACAAAGATTATCAATCATTGACTTCGCAACCTGGTCAAGTTAATCCTAAAATGCTGGAAAGAGCTAGGAACTTAGGGGCCTCAGCGATTTCACTTCAATGGGTTGAAGGTGATGCTATGAAAGCGGAGGAATCTTTTTTCAAAATCAACCAGAAAGCAGCCCCCATTAGCGAGACTGAGATGAGGTTGCTACTAGCACGTAAAACACCTAATGGTGTGGCGGCGCGTGCGATCGTGAGAAGTGGTAATGGTCATAAATATTGGTCGGAGTTCACAAAAGAAAAACAGGATGAGATTGAAAAAGTAGCGCAAGAAATACACCAACTTATATTTCAGCCCAAACTTTCAAATCCCATTAAAACCTTAGATGTACCCATTGTGGGGAATCTTTCATCTTCGGATAAGCTGGAATTGATTTTAGAATTTATAAATATTGTCAATAACATATCAACCGATAATGAGTTGGGAGAAGATTCAACAGGCGATCAAACTATTGAGCTACTGAAGCAGTGCAAAAAAGTCGCTCAAAGAATCAATAGCAGCGATCCTTCCTCTCTCGGTTTACATCCACTGGTATACTTTTATACTCAACAAGGAAAGCCAAAAATTGGTTCCTTTTATGGGGTGGTCAGTTTAATTTTACATTTACAACAGACTAAATCCTGGTCTAAATTGATAAAGGTAAGAAAAGACTTTGAATGGGTAATTTGGAATTATGATATGGTTCCACAACTTGTTGCCAAGAAGAGTGACGCATTACAAGCTAGAGAGCTAGTGAGAGACTTCTACTTAGAAGTCATTAATAAGTTGTCAGGAGGTATAGATAAAAAGAATGTTATCACAGAAATAAGATCCGGCGATAAAAGATTTGCGACTCTGAAAATTCCAAAGAAAACAGACACTGGGGAAATTCAGAGTAAAGAATTTTCTAGAGAAACCAAAGCATCGGCCTTTATCAGAGAGGCTCTACCAGGCTGGCCAGTTTGTAAAATTTGTGGAGGGTATCTGCCTTGCAGATTTAATAGTATCGATCATATTACAAGAAAAGCTGATGGGGGTTTAGGAACTTTAAAAAACGCACAATTAACTCACCCATACTGCAATACTACCTATAAAAATTGAAAAAAAATTGTATTGGAGTTAATCTTGACACACCACCCAAGAAGGGTGCGTCATCATCTGATTTTCTGTGCCCGCTCATCTCAAACCTGACGCACCCTAACACTGATTGTATTCTTCACCATAAAGTGAAACTTTATAAAATGCTCAGTAACCAGGTGGGTGTTGCAAACTACCAACCACTTTGTCGATCGCTTCTGCGATCGCCAACAACTCCATTTCACGCCACCGCTTACCAACAATTTGCATTCCAATCGGTAAACCATTTTGAGTTTGTCCAATTGGAATTACCACGGCAGGATGTCCGCTAAGATTAGAAGGCATGGTGTAAGCTCCGTTTGCCACTGCATGAGGATAGGATCTGCCATCAATGTCAACGGCACTCCAAGCGGGACGGTGAGTAAACGCAGCGGTTGCTGCAACTGGACAAAGCCATACATCCCACGGTTCTAATGCCTCATCTATATGGGCCGTGAAGCGATCGCGCTGTGTGAGTGCCTCGAAATATCCTTTCAAACTTGGATTCAATATCTCAGGTAGGAACCTGCTGAAATCTCCCAATTTTCGGAGTTCCTTGTCGCCTTGGGTTGCGGTGCGGAAAATTAACTCTAAACTACGACGTAGGTTATATCTATCCTGCGGTTGAGCGTAGATAGTGAGGTACATTGAGATCCGTCCGTAGAGATTCAATATTTTGGAAAGGTCAAAGTCTTTGGGAAGCCAGCGTTCGATTTGGACACCTGCGTCAGAGAGTGTCTGCACGATCGACTCCATAGCTGCTCGAATTTCAGAAGCAACGGGAACTTCGGCCCATTCAGCAGTCCAAGCGATTTTGAGATGCTGCAAAGGCTTGCCAGAGGGTCGATCGAGCGGAACCGGCGGGACATCGGGGCGCCGCAGATCCGCGCCTGCAATTAACGATAAACAAAGCCGGATGTCTTCGATTGATCGAGCAAAACACCCAACGGTCATCATTTGCCGAATAGACAGTGGCATTCCCGGCACTTCAGGAATCTGCCCTGCTGTAGAAATACGGCGATCTGTCGGCTTTAAACCATATATGCCGCAGAAATGAGCAGGCTGACGCACCGAACCCCCGAAATCGTTCCCCAAATCCAACGGTGAAAGTCCGGCTGCGACAGCCGCGGCACTCCCTCCAGAACTGCCCCCAGGTGTGTAGTCAAGATGCCAAGGATTATTCACCCGTGGAAACAGAGAATTTGTGCTTTGATAATCGGCAGCCAGTTCCGCCATGTTGGTTTTTCCCATGATGACAGCGCCTGCTGCCCGCAATCTCGCAACAGCAGTTGCATCCTGTTGAGGCACATAATCTTTGAGGGGAATATAGCCTGCTGTGGTGCGGAGTCCGGCTGTTTCAAAAATGTCTTTAATCGTGATGGGAACCCCATGTAAAGCACCCCAGTTTTCTCCTCTGGCTAGGGCTTCATCGGCAAGTCTTGCTCTAGTACGAGCATTGTCTTCATCCAGGGTACAAAGGGCGTTTAATTGCGAGTTGTGCTTTGCGATTTGAGTAAGGTAAGCGTCGAGAACTTCGACGGCAGAGACTTGGCGATCGCGAATCATTCGCGCTAGCTGATGGGCAGAAGTAAACGTCAGGCTACTCATAAGCAACAAACAGGTATTTCTCGATCGAGTCAATTATAGTCACTTTTCGTTAATACAGTTAACTAATATCAAACGGCTTTGTCCCTAAATCCTGTTAATTGCAGAGACAAGGTAGATAAGGGAGATAAGCAACATAAGGAATTTAAGCATTTTAACATCCCCAAAGAAGCATCAAAATATTTCTTTTAAAAGACCGTATCTTCCCCGCCCAAGAAGTAAAACCATTCAATAATGATTACATAGCTGAGGGAAAGAGAAAGTTTGGCAGGAATCAATCAGCCTATCAAAAGCTTACTTGTCCTCAATAAAAAAAATGTGTAAATTGGAGAATCAAAAAATGTCTGTATTACATCGCATTAAATCCGGTACATCTGTATTATTAACATTGGGAACCGTTGCCGGCACCGCAGCGCCGATGCTAGCTCCCGCGCCTGCTTTTGCTCAGACAGCTTTTTCGGATGTTAATAATAACTACTGGGCCAAAGATTTTATTCAAGATTTGTCAGAAAGAGGAATTATCAAAGGATTTCCCGATGGCAGTTTTCGCCCGGATGCACCGGTAACGCGGGCTGAATTCGCGGCAATGATCCGTTCTGTGAAAAAGGCAAAAACCCGCGCTGCTGTAAGGTTTGCCGATGTTCCGTCTAATTTTTGGGCAAGCGGGGCGATCGCCGAAGCTTACGAAATGGGATGGATGTCTGGCTATCCCGGCAATGTTTTCAGACCGACACAGCAGATTCCTCGCGTTCAAGTTGTAGTCGCTTTAAATAACGGCATGGGCTATGAGCCTACGTGCGATTTTCAAGATGTTCTCAGCTACTATAATGATGCGGGTGAAATTCAAAGTTATGCTGTCAAAAGCGTTGCTGCTGCTACTGAAAAACAGTTAGTTGTCAGCTATCCCAATCCTAAATCTCTCAAACCCAACAAGTCCGCAACGCGAGCTGAAGTAGCTGCTTTTATCTATCAAACATTAGTGAGTACCAATCAAGCAAGAGCCATTAATTCTCCTTACATTGCTAAGATTGATGTTAGCGAGTCTGTTGCTGTGCAAATTCCCAGGGGAGTGACTATCCCCATCGAGTATGCAAAAGGCAAGATTTTGCTCGGCCCCAATGACAAATCTCCGATTACGCTGACTGTTGCTTCGGATATCACGGGAAGTAATGGCCAAGTGCTGATACCCGAAGGCTCGAAAATTAGCGGCGAATTGCGATCGACTGCTTCGGGCGTTCAATTTGTAGCTCAAGAATTAAGTATCATCAACGGCAGCAGAGTCCCTCTCAATGCCACTTCCCAAGTGATTACTAGGAAAGAAATTGTTACCAAGGGCGTTAATGTTGGTAATCTAGTTAAGAATACGGCGTTGGGTGCAGCAGCAGCGGCGGCGATCGCAGGTGTTACGGGCGATCGGGCGATCGCGACTGAAGAGGTGCTCGGCGGTGCGGGAATCGGGACTTTGGTCGGGGTGTTTTTGGGTAGAGATAAAGTCGATTTGTATGCTGTTAATCCAGACACCGATTTAGATTTGCTTTTGAATTCCGATTTGGTAGTTGGTACTGCCAGCACAGGTATTTGTAGCGCTCGATAGAGCCGATAGTTGGAAATTTTCTCAAACCCCTCGCCTTGCAGGAGAGGGGCTTTAATGTGTGTATTTTACCTTGCTACAGGTGCATCTAATCAAATAATTAGCCAGGGATTTTCTTTAAGTGTCAATTCCTACGGACATCCCAAACTTTCTCGGGTAGAAACTCCCGTCACGGGATTGACACCATCTGCTTTCTCGCACAGGATATTCACTTGATAAGCGTCGATAATCGCGTCAGTAAAATCAGCGCCGGAAATTGCAGCATCATAAAACCGAGTTCGAGTCATAATTGCCTCGGTAAAATTAGCATTCGTCAAATTAGCGCCGTCGAATGTAACTCTATCTACCAAAGCACCGGAGAGGTTGGCATCTGACAAGTTGGCATTCAGCAAAACTCCCTTAGTCAAAATCGCATTAGTTAAATCAGCACCTTGAAAATTTGTTCCCCGCATTTGGGCCGCGACAAATGTTCCCCCCGCTAAATCGGAGTTGGAAAAATCGCGATCGGACAAATTAATATTTGTGTAATTAATACTTGTTTTCGGCAGGGCAAATGCCGGAGTAGCACTCAGCAGCACCCACCCAAAAGCCAACACTAAACTTAAAACCAGGCTCAAAAAAATTCGGAAGACACTTTTCACAGATATTGCACTCATCGTAATTGACTTAGGACTAATTAAAATCGTTTTACCCAATCTTCGCCGACGCGAAGTGTCAAGTCAGAATTGATTTCACCCGTAGAAGATGCTTCAATTTTACCGCCGCCTAACTCTTTTTGCAGTAGATTTGCTGCCTCTAAATCGCCTTGCTGAACAATAATTTGACTTTGACGCTCCTTCTGGGGCGCATCCTGCACTACAGATACATTAAAAAAGCCCTTTTTTGTGAGAAATTCAGCAACGGTTTTCGCGGTTGTCGGTTTGCTAGAAGCGTTTTGGACAGCTATCTTGAGGTTTTTGGGCAAAACGGACTCGGTGGGGTTGCGAAATCGTCCTTGTGCAAAATCCGGCACGCTCTGGTTGAAATATTGTGTCATAATGCGATCGACCCCGACCGTATCTAAAATCCAATAACTCCTCAAATCCCCTTGTTTTGAACTAGAACTTCCAGGCAACATTACCATTTTAAAATTCTCTCGCTCCAATTGCAAACCGAAATTTGCCAGGGTCAATATTTCCTCATAATTTAGGTTTGTATCCACATATTTTTGCATCAATCGCACAATTTGTGGCAAGCGTACCAATACTGATGGACTTGTGAGGCGGTTCCGAATAGCTTGAATTAAAGATTGCTGTCGCTGAATGCGGCCGATATCTCCTAAACCATCTTTGCGAAATCGAGCAAATTGTTCTGCTTGTTCTCCGTTGAGAGTTTGCCATCCCTTGGCTAAGTTTATTTTTAACTTTTGGGCGGTATCTGTATAGGACATGGCGCGAGGTACAAATACCTCAATTCCCCCCAACAAATCGACTAATTCCCGAAACGCATTGCTGCTGACTCGCACGTATCGTTCTATTTTCGTATTGTTCAGCATACTGCTAACCAATCGCGTGGCCAAAGCTGCTCCCCCTCTAGCATTGGCTTCGCTAATTTTGCTGAAGCTAATTCCGGGAACTTCGACTTTAGTATCTCGTGGAACTGAAAGCAAACTAATAGCTTTCTCTCTAGGATCGAGGTGAAATAAGAGTATTGTATCGCTGCGCCCCTCAAAAATCTTAGGGCCATTAGCGGCCGCTTCCGGCACGCTGTCAATTCCCAATATCAAGATATTAACTGACCGCGACAATCGGTATCCAGAGCGATTGGAGGATAGATAGTCAAAGCCCGTCGCCTCTAATACTCTATTGATAATTGGGGGTTCCACGGGAGCTAACAGGGCAGTAATTGCCCCCATTGTGGCCGAGATGGCGGCGGTGAAGACTAGGAAAAATAGCCCCACTATATATATGAAGAACTTAGGCTTTTTTCGAGATGTTTGATCGACTCGTTCAACAAAGTCTCTTTTAAAAATTGACAAATTTTTCATTGACTTGCTGTTGATTATTGCAGTTTTTCAGCTTTGCAGTAAAACTTGGGCGGTGCTTCTCGAAAGTATTTGAGCAAAGCCGGACACAGCCAGCCTTCGAGATTGTTCGATTCCCACCGATACCAGTTACCGCCGTATTCTGCTTTCAACCACAGCATTTCTGCTTGAAATCCGGGAAATGGATTGGCTGAAAATAAGAGTCGGAAACCTTGAGCGGCATTGGGAATGTCTGCGACGAGCACGTTAATCATTTCGGGGACGCCCTGAACAAATGGTTCTCGGACAAGTCCGACTCGCTCGTCGTCAAAAACCCAGGTGTACTGTTCGCGATAGGGGTAAATTACCATCATGGCATTGGACATGGTATTCGCCTCTTTTCATTTCCTTTGTTTTGTCTGCAGGAATGCAAGTGTGGATACATTATATTCTGTTGCGCGGAAGTTGTGCGCTATCCGATTTGACCACCCTGTTTTAACTTAGGAAGTTTGGCGGGTTTTTTACAAATTTTATTCGGTTTGGGCGGATGGGGGAACTTGAGGGTCATGGGGTTTTAGAGCTGTTTTTTTAGGAGTTTTTTATTTGAGGTAAATAATAGCAAAATTAAAGAGGAATAAAGTGATTCCTTGCAGGATTTTTACTGTAATTAGGCCTATTTGTATAACCCTTACTACGTTTATAGTAAGGACGAAGAGTCTGTATTCTCCCAAACTATGAGAACCGACCCCCTAACTACAAACCTATAGCTGTTTGTAGCTGGGTGTGATGTTTCTTTTCGGGAAGCTCCAGCTCAACTTCTCGTCAGCTCAACCAGCGCATTAGCTAAATACTGATACTGCGGCAAAGTATTGTATAACTGAGCCGAAATCCTCACCAACTGCTTGCTAGCATCCGGCCAAGGAATCACCGGAACTTCAATTTTAAAAATCTCCCACAGCGCCTCTTGCAAAGGTGGAATTCCTCCCTTTGCAACCACATCAGACTGGGAGTCTGCCAGTGGTACAACAGCCATCGAACCCACCATTTCATCAGGACAAGCTAGCGGCAAATCTAATTTGTCAGCCAATATTTTTCTCCCCGCCAAGGCCAAAGCATGATTCTTTGCCCTCAATGCCGGCCAGCCGCCGCTCAACAAAGAACCCATAAAATCAATAGCTACAGGCACGCACAAATAGGGACTGGGATCGACAGTTCCCATCCAATCAAATTCTAATTGAAAGCGCGATTTATCAGCGCGGGGCGAATTAGCACCGTGACTTATCGTAGTTGGCCGAATGGCATTTTGCTTGTCGCGCCGCACGTACAAAAAGCCCGCACCTTTCGGCGCGCACAGCCATTTGTGGCAATTTCCGGTATAGTAAGCCGCGCCAATTTCATCTAAATTCAGCGCTACCATTCCCGGCGCGTGAGCTCCGTCTACTAATACATCGACGCCACGGTTAGCTAACTCGCCTACTAACTGTTTGATGGGAAATATTAAACCTGTTTGACTTACAACGTGGTCTAATAAAGCTAACTTGGTTTGCGGTGAAACGCACTTAATTATTGCTTCAATAATTTGGTCGGGTGACTCAATGGGAAAGGGGACTTCTGCTACTATTACTTTAGCGCCTGTACGCTCGGCTACAAAATTAAGCGTGTTGCGGCAAGCGTTGTATTCCTGATTTGTAGTTAGTAATTCATCGCCCGGAGCAAAACAGAGCGATCGCAAAACTGCATTTACTCCCGTCGTGGCATTCGGCACAAACGCCAAGTCCTCGTCAGCCGCACCGATAAATGTTGCTAACTGATTTCTTGCATTATCCAACAAGGGTTCAAATTCCCGCAGTAAAAAGCGCAATGGTTCTCTTTCCAGTTGTTCTCGAAAAGCGGTTTGCGCTTCCAGTACGGGAATCGGACAAGCCCCAAAAGAGCCGTGATTGAGGAAAGTTATATTGCGATCGAGCAACCAATATTGATTAATCATTAGTAATTAGTAATTAGTAATTAGTCATTAGTCAGTAATCATTAGTCCGTTAACTGTCAACTGTCAACCGTCAACCATTTTACCTTTTAATTGCTCAAACTCTTCTACTGTATTGCAATTCGATAACATTACTGCTTCTCGTTCCCCTACAGGTAAAGGGATTGCGGTAATTTGATTTAACCAAACTTGAAAGGAACGTCCCCCTTTGTCAATAAAACTTTGCAAACTGGGCAGAGCTTTTTGGCGGTAAAAGCCGCACAAAGGCTCCCAGCGCGAATTTTGATAAGGCACAACTGCTAAAGTTGATGGGGGAAATTCTGTTAACTGACTTGCCCAATTCTGAATAATCTGGGCATCCAACAAAGGCAAATCGCAAGCTAACAGTAAAATCCACTCGGCGGCAATTTCTGTCAATCCCTGAGTCAATGCAACCAAAGGCCCAGAGCCCGGATTGTACTCTACCAGAAATTGGGATGTTTCGCTTAAGGTCGATCGATAGCGATCGGGCCAAGCAGTCAGAACATAAACTTCTGGCCCTACAACTGCTGCAACTTCCAAAGCCCGCTGCAATAGGGATTTGCCCTCAATTTCCAGCAGAGCTTTATCCCTACCCATCCGCGAACTTTGACCGCCTGCAAGCACAATTACAGCAATTTTATGATTAGTCATTAGTCAGTAGTCATTAGTCAGTAGTCAGTAGTCATCGCAAGAATTGCCTGTGTTGAACAGGTTTGCCGGCCTGTTCCACAATAATTATTGGAGATGTCTAGTAGTCAGTAGTCAACTGTCAACTGTCAACTGTCAACTGTCAACTGTCAACTCAAAACACTAACGGCTTGGCTAACTTCCTCAAGTTTTTGAACAACTTGACCGCTGCTCAATAAAGTTTCTGCCTCAATCAAACCAGAGTTCATATCTAAAAAAACTCCGCTGCGCCACAAATAAAATCCGCCGTTCCAAATAGCGGACTGCATCAATTCTGAGGGTTTTCCCAACAACACTTCCTGCATTTGTTTAAATAACTCAGATGCTGATTCAAAGGCAGGATTTGTGTTGCTAAAACCGTAATCTCCGTGGGCCAAAAGCACTCGCTCGAACTCAGTGTCCGGCTTAGCAATGCCGATAATCGCAGTCCGATCGCGCGGCAAATCGCAGCTTCCCTCCAATCCTTTGACTGTGGTATAATTTTTGATTACCCGCAACTCAAAGGCTTTTTGAAACATACCTTCTGTGGGCGGGTGGACGTAGCCGGAGATGACGTTAACGTCGCCTGCACAGGGACACCACATCAACTCCATTGTGGAAAAAGGTGGTCGTTTACCAATTTCGCGGCGGTAGGGCACTAAAGCGGCGGCTTGAGGAAAATGCTTGGGAAGGTAAACAAAACCCAAACCCGTATTGTCAAAAACTTGCTGGACTTTTTCTAAACGGAGTTTTCTCCAGTCTACTCCCAAACCGCGCCAAATTTCAATGAGGGGAATGCCTTCCTTGGTTGGCATGGTATCCCCTCCGTGCATGAGGGTTGGGACGCCAGAGGCGGCTAAAATTAGGGCGGTTATTGGGCTAATTGGAGCCGTGCGCGATCGCCCGTCGTAAGCAACGCCAAACACGGCGACGGTAGAGACGGAAAAACCTTTTTCTCGGTTTGGGGGGGCAAGCATAGGCCCCAATTCTTCATAAGCATCAAGCATTCCGGCTAATTCTTCGCCGGTGGGCCGTTTAATGCGGTGGGAAATCATAAAAGCTCCGATTTGAGCCGGTGTTGCTTCTTGCAGCAGCATCATCCGCGTGGCTGCTGCTGCTTCGGATCGAGTTAAGTTTTCTCCTGTGTGTATTCCACTGCCAATTTTTCGCAGCAATTCTCTAAATGCGTCACTCATAACTTTGGAAGTTGGTAGTTAGTAATTGGTAGTTAGTAATTGGTAAGATTTGAATCGTTTTAAATTTTAAATCCCGAACTCTCAATTCAAAATTATCGAATTAACTCCCAGATTTTTCTAGCTGGATTACATCAAATGGCGGCACACATTCGCGTACCAGGTTCCAGAAATGGGCGATCGGCGGAATTTGCATTCGATCATGTGTTGTCACCAACACGACTTCGCGAGTCCAAGTCGGATCGATCGCCGATTGGCCGATCGCCGAAACCTTGGAATTTGCACTCTCGCTGGCGATCGACCGAATTGCTAAAGTGCGATCGCCCTTCGCGTCCACCAAAGCTGAATGCGGCAGCAAAGCAATCAATTCTCCCTGTCGCACCACACCCCGAAAAGCATCAAGAGTGTTGAGTTCCAAAACAGCATGAAGTTTAGCACCCATGCGTCCAAATTGTTCTTGCACCATCCGCTGCATTCCGTACCCGTCCTTAAACACGACTTGCGGGTAACAAATCAATTCCGGCCAAGGTACTCGCTCGTACTTGGCCAAGGGATGACCCGCCGCCATCAACACCTCGATCGGCTCATTGTAGAGCACCTCAACCAACATTTCCGGGGCTTGAGTAAAATAGCGGTTGTTCATTACCACCGCTATGTCCACCAAACCGTCTTTGAGGACTTTCAGAGCTCGATCGCTCCCCAGAGAAGTCACCCGCAACTGCACGTTAGGGTAGTCGCGGCAAAACTTTTGCAGCACAGGCGGCAAATAAGCAGCGCAAACCGAGTGAATCGCAGCCACGCACAGTTCCGGCTGCTTTCCCGACAACAAGTCTCCCAATTCTTCAGCAGCATTTCGCCAAGTCTGACAGATTTTGCGAGCGTGAGGTAGCAGGCGTTCCCCTCCCACAGTCAGCTTCGCGTGGGCCGTGCGGTGAAACAGCGACAAACCCACGGACGCTTCTAATCCCTGCACTTGGCGGCTAATAGTCGATTGGGTAACGCCGCACTTCCGGGCCGCTTGCTGAAAGCTACCGGTTTCAGCAACTGAAAGAAATGCTTGAAGCTGCTCTAAGCGCATGGAGGTTTAATTGGAGATGGTTTCAGAAATTTTACTGGAAGATAATCTGTGACATTAACCGATTTAGTTGAAGAATTTAGTAGACTTTGATACAGGTACAGAGTAGTTTTGATTCCCGGGTTAGACGCGGGGATGCTTGGCTCTACGAATCAATTTCCTCGGGCAGGATTTCTGATCGCCCAAGTAGAGGTCGATTCTCCTATGTTGAAGGGATTTCTGAATGTGCCAACTTATCAAAAAATAGATTCTATAAAGATGAATTTATCGAATATTGCAAGCTTCTAGCTAAAGCGTTTCAATGAACGGCACTCTAGTAATCCCTTCATCAAGTGCGCTCAATTGCTCTGTTTTTCCGTAAGTTGTGAATTCAAAAGATAGCATTAAATTTCGTACCTCCTTGGCAATTATAGTACCTCTCTCTCCCTAAACCTCTTAATAAATGTACGAATATTTCAGGCAGGTTAAAGCCGGCTGTGAACTTTCCTCCCCGGACTAAAGTCACTCTTATTTTATGTTTTTTTGTGTATAAACTAGAAATTAGCGGGTCAGCAACACAAGTGCAACTAGGATCGATCGCACAGGAAAGCCGAAATGCTGCCATTTATTAAGATTATGTCATTTAACCACAATTTTATTCCGCCAGATGGCTGTTGCCAGTGGCAATCCCAGTTGATGGGACTGCACGCGGTCAGCGATTTGTTAATTGCTTTGGCTTATTATTCAATTCCAGCAATTCTGACATACTTTGCCAGGAAGCAGGGGGACGTGCCTTTGAGCAAGGGGTTTCTGCTATTGGGAGCCTGGTTTTTCTGCGGCGGGACAACTCACTTGATGCAAGTTTGGATGCTGGTGCATCCCAGCTACTGGCTGTCAAGTTCGATCGCCGCCTTGACCGCTATCATCTCTTTGTGGGCTGTAGCGTCCCTGATACCCTGGGTTCCTCAAATGTTGGCTTTGGCTGGGGCGGCCTCTTTTCCAGGAAATACGGCGCTGGGAAGCCAAAAGGTCTATCGACTGCAAGCCGACTCTGCTATTACAAATTCCGTCCCCTCCCCCACAACCGAACTCCAGCAAATTAACCAGCAATTGCTCGCAGAAATAACGCAGCGCGAGCGAGTCGAGGATCTGCTGCTTGACACTGTAGACAAGTTGCAAGAAAGCGAAGAACGCTTCCGCGTTTTTCAGGAATTATCTCTAGACGGATTTAACGTATTCCGCAGCATCCGCGACGAATCCACAATTGTGGATTTTGAATGGGAATACGTCAATCCCGCAGCGGCAAAAATTCAACAACATACACCTGAAGAATTAATCGGCAAGCGATTGCTGCAAATGCTGCCCGGTCATAAAGATAGCGGTTTGTTCGACCGTTACGTGGAAGTTGTACAAACAGGCATTCCCCTCGATACCGAGATTTATTACAACAGGGAAGGCATTGTCGGCTGGTTTCGGATTATGACTGTTAAATTGGGCGACGGCATTGCTATTTCTTTTGGCGATATTACTAAGCGCAAGCAAGTCGAAGCATCCCTGCGCGAGGCGCTGCAAAAACTCACTTCTCATTTTGAAAATACGCCCCTAGCGGTGATAGAGTGGGATGAAAACTTTCGTCTCAGCGGGTGGTCGCCGGCGGCACAGAAGATTTTTGGGTGGGAAAAAATAGAAGTTTTAGGCAAGCATTTTAGCGAATGGAACTTTATTTCTAAGGGCGATTTAGAAGAAGTAGAATCGGCAATTTATAGTTTAAGAAAACCAGAAAAACGCTGCAATGTAGTTCGCAACAGCAATTATAATAAGTGGGGCTCATTGGTACACTGCGAGTGGTACAATTCGGCTTTTTACAGCGATTCTGGAGAGTTGGTATCGGTGCTGTCTCTGGTTTTGGACGTGACGGAACGCTTTAAATTTCTGGAAGTGCTGCGACAGTCTGAAGAGCGGTTTCGGATTGCAGCAGAAAGTGCCAGCGATTTGATTTACGAATGGGATATCGAGACCGGCATCGTGCTGTGGTTCGGTCACGTAGACGAACATTTGGAGTACGAAAAAGGCGGATTTCCGAGGACAAGAGAAGCTTGGAACAGTATCTTGCATCCAAGCGACCGCGATCGAGTTTTGGCGGCGGTTGATCGGTATTTGAGTGCGCCCGACAGTTCTGCCGCCCCATTTTTTCAGGAATACCGCGTTCAGTGCCAGCGGGGCCGCTTGCTCCACTGGATAGATCGGGGCAAAGCAGTGCTTGACAAACAAGGCAATCCCTGCAAATGGATCGGCGTGATTAGCGACATCACCGCTCGCAAAGAGGCCGAAGAACAGCGGAATTGGGCATTGGCGCGGGAACAGGCCGCCCGTCGCCAAGCCGAAGCCAGCGAACTGCTTTACCGCGTCCTCGCTGAAGCCATCCCGCAAATAGTTTGGACTGCCAGAGCTGACGGCTGGTTCGACTACTACAACCAGCGCTGGTTTGAATATACTGGCTTGACGTTGGAGGAAACTCAAGGCTGGGGGTGGCAGTTAGCCCTGCATCCAGATGACGTGGAAAATTGCGTAGAAAGCTGGAAGACCTCGGTGGAAACAGGGAAGACTTACGAGGTGGAATACCGCTTTAAACGCGCATCTGACGGAGCTTACCGCTGGCATCTGGGCCGGGCATTGCCCGTGCGGGACGCTGATGGGCAAATTCTCAAATGGTTCGGGACTTGTACCGATATTGACGATCGCCAGCGATCGGCCCAAACAGCCTATTTTAGCGCTCAAGCTTTAGCTTTGCTGTCGTCGGCTTCCCTGGATTACGAGAAGGCGCTGCAAGGTTTGGCAGATTTAGCAGTACCGGCGCTGGGGGATTGGTGCTGTGTGCATTTGGTCGAACCCGACGGCTCGATCCGCTTGCAAGCAGTTGCTCACTCCGATCCGAGCAAAGTCGCTCTGCTGTGGCAAATCGAGCAGCGCGTGCCGCTAGACCCCCAGGGACGGCACGGAGTAGCAAAGGTGCTGCGGACTGGGGAGTCGAAACTCTACCCAGAAATACCGGACTGGGTGATCGAGGCCATTGTGCCGGACAAGGAACTGCTGGAAGTGCTGCGCGCCCAGGCCCCGCTGTCGGCAATCTGCGTGCCGCTGATCGCTCGTGGGCGGACGCTGGGAGCGATTTCGTTGCTGTGCGGGGAGTCGGGCCGCCGCTGCGGGGAGGAGGATTTGGTTTTGCTGGAGGATTTGGCGCGGGATGCGGCGGTGGCGATCGACAATGCGCGGCTTTACCGGGAAGCAGCGGAGGCAAACCGGATTAAAGACCAGTTTTTGGGAACGCTTTCTCACGAGTTGCGGACGCCTCTGAACGCGATTTTGGGCTGGGCCCAGATGCTGCGACAGCGCCAGATGAGTGCCGAAAAAACGGCTGTGGGTTTGGAGACTATTGAGCGAAACGCGCGGTTGCAGACTCAGATGATTGAGGATTTGCTCGACGTTTCCCGGATTGTGAGCGGCAAAGTGTGTTTGAAGCTGTTCCCGGTGGATTTGGTGCGGATTGTAGAAACGGCGGTGAAGGCGCTGAACCCTGATGCTGAAGCTCGGGGAATTGAATTGGTGAGTTTTTGTGACGAAGGGGTGAGCTTGGTGAGGGGCGATGCTACTCGTTTGCAGCAGGTGGTGTCTAATTTGCTCTCGAATGCTATTAAGTTTACGCCGCCGTCGGGCCGCGTGGAAATAAGGCTCTCGGAGGATGGGGAAGCGGGAGCAGGAGGTGGCGCCATGTTGTCTGGGCCGTCTCCGGTTCACTCTGTTTTGATCGTTGTCAGCGATACGGGAATTGGCATTAGCAAGGAGTTTTTGCCGTTGGTGTTCGATCGCTTCCGCCAAGCTGACAGCACTTCTACGCGCAATTACGGCGGCCTGGGACTGGGATTGGCGATCGTCCGCCATCTCGTGGAACTCCACGGCGGCAGTGTCTGGGCCGAAAGTCCTGGGGAAGGACTCGGCTCGACTTTCGGAGTGCGGCTGCCAATAACAACAGTCAACAGCTAACTGTTAACTGTTGTTATTGGTTACTGGTTATTCGTTATTTTATTGATACCAAGACTCTGCTCTTGAGCGTAAGATTCATTGGTAAAATAGTAATGGCTGTGCGGTTCGTTTTTAGGGCTTACTCCATTCACCACTAAGCCCAGAACGTGCTGACTTGATTTTTTCAATAGCTCCTTTGCAAAAGCCACAGTACCAGAATTAAGAACTCCAGGTCGCACAACCAATAAAATTCCATCTGCTTTATTCCCCAGCATCAGAGCATCAGCAGCAACATTCACAGAAGGAGCATCAATAATCACTGCATCATAAGTAGCCGAAAATTGCTTAATCAATAAAGTAAGTCGCTGTGAATCCAAGAGAGCCATTGGATTAGGCGGAATCACCCCGCAAGTCAGCACATCTAAATTATCCATGACTTGTGCGATCGCATCCCCAAACCCAGCTTGTCCGACTATCACATTGCTCAAGCCTACTTGATTGGGAAGTTCCCAAATCCGATGTTGAACAGGACAGTGCATATCTGCATCTACCAGCAAAACCTTCCGTCCTAATTGAGCTATAGCTACAGCCAAATTAGCCGATACAGTAGACTTGCCTTCTTGCGGTAGCGAACTACTGACAACAATCACTTTCAGCTCTTTATCAGAACTCAGAAACCTCAGATTTGCCTGAAGCATTCGGTAAGCAGCACTGCTCGAAGTATGAGGACTATCCCTAACAACAATCTGTCGGGGAGATGGATCTAAATCCAGGGAAGTAGATTTAAGCCGCCTGGAATTGCGCCGAGTATTTTTGTCAGGCTTTTTATGAAAAGGAATCACCCCCAACAAAGTAAACCCAAACAATTCCCTCGCCTCTTCAATAGTTTTGACAGACTTATCTTGAGATTCTAAAACCAGCGCCGCAGCTACGGCCAGCAAAGTTCCCAACAAAGTACCAGATACCAGCAATAAAGACTTGCGAGAACGTACTGGTTCTTCAGGAACACTAGGTCTTTGGATAATGCGAGCGTTCCCAACTTGCTGATTTTCAGTAATCCGAATTTGTTGGAGTTTTTTCTGCAATTCTTCATAATCAGCTTCGGCTTCTTGGAGTTTTCTTTCTAGTTCCCGCTTTTCCTTCTCTAGCTTCGGCAAAACTTTGACCCGCTGCTTGTAGCCAGCTAGAGCATTTAAAAGAATAGTAACTCGCTCAGCCAAACCCTGGCGTTCTACATCTACCTTGATAAATTCTTCGATCAGTTTTGGTTTCACCTCTCCTATCTGTAAACTTTGATTTTGCAACGGCTGTTGCCCACCTAAAACTTGTTTTATTTGTTGGTCTAGTAAATTTTTCATAGTAGCTTTCTTAGTTTCTAACCTAGTTATTATAGGCGAATTATCCAGGTAGATATTTTGCTCAATTGCTAACTGACGTTCTATTTGTTTGTACTCTTTCAGAGCTTCCTGCACAGTGCTAGATTGGCTGATAGTGCTGGCTGCCAATGCTTGCTGGGGAGTCATTTGTAATTGGTATTCAAATGCTTTGGACTTAGCACTGGCATTGAGTAAATCTGACTTAGCTTGGTCGATTTGACTTTCTAGCTGCGCCATAACTGCTACTGCTGATTTAGCTTCTTCTTCAAGATTTACAACTTTATTATCTTCTTTAAACTTGCTCAAGCCTGCCGCTGCTTTCCCCATAGCTTTGTCGGAGTTAGGCAGTTTCCTTTCAATAAACTGTCGAACAGACACAGCTTCTAGGCGATTGCTTTTTTGATTATTATCTATATATAAATTCATCATTGTCTGTACGACATCTGCGGCTCTTTTTGAGTTTTTATCTTTGTAGGAAACAGTTAAAATATCAGCTCCCCGAATAGTAGCTACTGTCAGGTTTTTCAAAAAATCTTTTGTTTTGAGAGGATTACTTTTTTCGTCTTTTAAATGAAGTCGATCGATGGTTTTTTGGATGATTTCTATAGAACGAATCAGTTCCATCTCGGTAGTCAGAGGGTTACTTTGCTCCGCCGCCGGAGTCAACTGTCCCATTTCTTTTCCTAATTCTGTTAAAGCAGAGCCAGGAGTTGTTTTCTTAAATAACAGCTTTCCTTCTGCTTCATAAACTGCTTTTTCCTTCAGCGTGCTGTAGGTAGTGAGTGCAACCACCGAGGCAAATACAGCTAAGGCTGGCAGCCACCGGCGCTTCAGAATCTGCCAGTATTCCTGAAATCCCATACCACTTTCAGTTGATTCCATGAGTTACTCCAGAAAAATGATTTTTTGTAAACTCTAACACCCTAGGGCGTGTTTTCAAACTCTAACCACAACAGAATGCAGGCGATCATAATCATGCCTGTATAATTGGCAGGCAATTTCTCCTATCCGGTAGCAATCCGTCTCTTTTCTTGAGTCGGTTGATAGCACATTCAACTATATTGCGTTGACGGTAGATTTCACGGCTAAAAATACGGCAACGTAGTTCATTTGAAAGTCTTGGGATGGTAAAACGGATACCTCGCCAAGGTAGATAACTACGGATGCGACGACGTGCGATCGCCTTTGTCTCCTACGACTCTTTAAGGGCGTAGACGTGGACGGCCTGTACCAGAACGCGCTTACTCCTCAAAAGTTCCATCAATTGTTCTAAAAAAATTGACTCGTTACGTTGACCTGGAGTCAGAAGAAAAGTTATGGGTTTACCTTTACTCCCACCACGGATGTGTATTTTGGGGCTAAAACCACCACCACAACGACCTAGTTTTTCCTCTCTTTCGCCTCCTTTTTTCCACTCTTCTGCCTGTTGGTGGGTACGAATCACGGTTCGGTCTACATAATGAACCGGACAGTCTAGCTTTCGGAGTTGGTCCGCATCGGCTTGTAGGCTTTCTAAGACTTGTTTCCAAATATCGGCTTTTTGCGACCGATAAAACCGTGTTGCTACCCTTTCCCACTTTCCATCACGATCGGGCAGGTTTCGCCAGGCAGCCCCGGTTCTGAGTATCCAGAGGATGCCGTTGACAAACTGTCGGTGGTTATGTCGCAGGCTTACCCGTTTTGGGTTGGAGCCGTGGAAGTAGCGATTTTAACTTCTCCTACGGTGCGGTACTTAAGTCTCCTCAATTCCTCAAGACTCCCTGCCGGAGCTCGCCTATTTTCTAGGATACAACGAGGCAAGAAAACACGCCCTAGGCTTTTAAACTTCTTATTAAGGATATCCATTACATCTCTTAAGTCTAGCACAGCCCGGGTTTTAACACATATCTTGTTGGTCATCCCCCTAACGAAATATACTTCGGTTAAGAATAAGTAAAGAATTATAAAGTTATGAGCGATCTTACCATTAGGCTCTGATATAGTCAGCAATAAGGGGGCATCTAAAAATTTAATCTGAAAAATAACATCAAAAATAAAATTAAGACCTGGGACATATTCTGAATAATATTTCCTTAGCCAATACTCCGGAAAGTTTTTGGAGTTGCGGGCAAAATCCGCATTCTACAGTTAAGATTTCCGTTCATGAGGAAGCCCCAACCCGCATTCTACCGTTTGTAATTAAAAACAGTCCGGACTATTGCTTAGTAATATAAATTAAGTGAGAGTCGACGCTTAAAAGGGTGGTTAATTTCAGCGGGCAGGGTGGTAGAAAAAAATACCTCAGCATTACGAACTCGATCTAGTTACGGTAAACTTGTTGTCTGAGAGCGTGTGATGAATAGGAACATAAGAAAACTCAGTAAAATGTTGGTGGGATTAAGAACCCGTCATTTTTTGATAATCGATGCAATTTGTTTGGCGCTCGCACCCTTCGTAGCCTTGGAAATTCATTTAGATGGTAGATTCAATCTGGCTCCCTACTTACAGAGTCTGGCTATAATTACTGTACTATTTGTAGCAGTCAAACTTATAGTATTTTATGCCGGCGGCTTATACAAGCGTTACTGGCAGTATGCGGGTCTGGAAGAAATGGCACAAATAACGATGCTGATAGGTATATCCCTAGCAGTGGAAATTATCTTGTTCCAAGAACTCTACCAGCTAAATAATTCGCCGATCGCAAATCTGCCACGCTCGCTGCCGCTACAAGACGCTACGATCAGCTTTTTGTTAGTGGCGGCAATTCGTTTCAGCATTCCCGCCCTGGAAAGATGGAGGCCAAAACGGTGGAAATTTCAGCGGCGCAATCGCGTCCTGATAGTCGGTGCGGGCAGTGCAGGCACATCTCTGATGCAAACGATGCAGACGAGCCCGGAGGTAGGACTCCATCCAATCGCTTTCATAGACGACGACCCCAAAAAAATCGGCAAGCAGATTCGCGGACTGACTGTAGTCGGCAATCGCTGTAACATTCCGGAAGTAGTTCTATCCCTAAATATCGCCAAAGTCATAATTGCCATCCCCTCAGCTCCGGGAAAAGAGATTAGGGAGATCGTAGAAATTTGTCAGTCAATTGGAATTCCAACCAGCACCCTCCCCGGTTTCAATGAAATCATCAACGGTCGTGTCAGTTTAGGTAGCCTTAGAGAAGTACAGATTGAGGACTTGCTCCGCCGCGAGCCCATTCAAACTGATGTTGAGAAAGTCGTGGGATTGATTAGAGGCAAGAAAGTTCTAATTACTGGTGCGGGTGGCTCCATCGGCAGCGAACTTTGTCGGCAAATATTAAAGTGCGCTCCCGCAGAAATTATCATCGTCGGACACGGAGAAAATTCTGTATTCAATATTCAACAAGAACTAACAAAAGTCCTGTCAGAACTCAAAAAGGCCAGCCAAACCCAAACAGATATTACTCGCGTGACAGCTTGCATCGCCGACATTCGCTTGCTAAAGCGATTAGAGTACGTTTTTGAAACAATCAGACCAGACATGATTTTTCATGCGGCCGCTCACAAACACGTACCCATGATGGAATTAAACCCGCCGGAAGCGATTACTAACAATGTGCGGGGGACGAAAAATCTGCTGGATATGGCATTGAAATACAATGTGCAACAATTTGTGATGATTTCCACTGACAAAGCGGTGAATCCAACTAGCATTATGGGAGCTAGCAAAAGAGTTGCCGAAATGCTGGTGCTGCAAGCAGCCAAAAAAAGCAAAAACCCGTTTGTAGTGGTTCGTTTCGGTAATGTTCTTGGCAGCCGCGGTAGCGTCGTACCTACTTTCAAGCGACAAATTGCTGAGGGCGGGCCGCTCACAATTACCCATCCAGATATGACTCGCTATTTCATGACAATTCCCGAAGCAGTTCAACTGGTTTTGCAGGCGGCAGTCATCGGCGGTGGCGGGGAAGTATTCATGCTAGAGATGGGGGAACCAGTCAGAATTTTCGATTTAGCAAAGGATTTGATTCGGCTCTCAGGATATGAAGTGGGCAAAGATATAGAAATCGCGTTTACAGGGCTGCGACCGGGAGAAAAATTGTTTGAAGAACTGTTTATTACGGGCGAAAAATACAACCGCACTAAACACGAAAAAATTCTGAGTCTCGGCAATGCCAGCCGCATAGTGAAAGAAAATATTGACCAGGAAGTAGAAGCCCTTTGTCAAGCGGGCGATCGGAATGATGTGAATTTAATTGTCTCAATGCTACAGCAGTTAGTGCCTGAGTATGTACCAGGTTATTCAACTACCACTTGGCACACCAATACAGCCCAAAAAACCACCGCTGTGGCAAAGATTAGCACAGCAGCATCTGTTCAGTTAGAGAATGATTTACGGGTGGCTCTTGCCAATGAGGAGTTTCGGATTTACTATCAGTCGATCGTCTGCCTGGAAACCAATCAAATTAGTGGTTTTGAAGCGCTGTTGCGCTGGCAGCACCCCAATCGAGGTTTGCTTTGGCCCGACGAATTCCTAACACTGGCAGAAGAAACGGGCTTGATTCTTCCTATTGGTGAGTGGGTACTGCGGCAAGCATGCAGCCAGATGCGAATTTGGCAGTCGCAATTTGGTCTTGAGTCTCCTTTAACAGTTAGCGTGAATCTGACTAGCAAACAGTTTTTCCAAGCTGACTTAATCAATACGATTGCCAAAATATTGAAAGAAACAAATCTCGATGCTTCTAGTTTGACGTTAGAAATTCCTGAATATGTTGTGACGCAAAATTCCGAGTTGGCTGGGTCTGTGTTTGTCCAAGTTAAAACTTTAGGGGTGCAAGTACAAATAGACCACTGCGGGCTCAGTGATGTATCATTAACTCATCTCTACCAATTGACGCGGCTGAAGTATGGGAAATTCGATAGTTTGAAGCTAGATTGCTCTTTAGTCAGCGGGCTTGATGCTAGTAAGCCGAACTTGGAAATTCTTCACAAAATTATTGCCATAACTCAGGAGTTAGGTATGGGAATGATTGCCACAGGAGTAGAAACGAACTGGCAAATAGCTCAGCTAAAATCTATGAAGTGCGTCTACGGACAGGGATACTTTTTCTCGAAGCCTGTAGAAGGCTCTAATGTAGAAAAATTGATGGGGGCTATGGCTGTTAAAAGTTAACCAAAAATTACCTGATAATTTTAAATTATACTCATTTTCTCAAATAAAAGAGGTTGATGAGTATGTTAATCAGAGTGGATGACTTAGCGCTCACAAAATCAACAGCTGCAGGCAGGGAAATCATGAATTTAGGACAATATATAGAGTTTCCTTTGGCGTCAATCTTGTTGTTGGCGAGCGCTTCATGCCAACCGACTGTTGCTACTGTTGCTTCCAATCAAACCACATTAACCTATGAAAGCAGTGCTGAGAATTTTCCCAATCCTGAAAGAGGTTTATTCGTAGCCGTTGACCCTATGGGTAATAACCCAGTTTCTCCCTTACAGGTCTCTGACTTACAAAAAGTTAAAAGTCAGAACATAACTTTGGTGCGCCGGATTTACCTGCTTTCAGAATTTCGAGAAAAACCACTATCACAGTCATTCCTAGAGATAATTTCGCAGGACTGCGAAACAGCCCGCGAAGCTGGGGTAAAGTTGATTGTCCGATTTTCTTACAATTGGCTAGGAGGTGGTGCTGATGCTCCGCGCGAGAAAATTATCTCACACTTGAATCAGTTGCAGCCAATTTTGGCAGAGAACTACGATGCGATCGCATACATGGATGCAGGTTTTGTTGGGTATTGGGGAGAGTGGCATAGTTCAACTAACAAACTTATAGATAATTGGACTCTAGATGTTACGGATGATGCTAGAGCAATTCTCCTAAAAATACTGTCTGTGCTACCGACTGAACGGATGGTTACCATACGTTACTCCAAACAAAAAAAACAGATTTTTAATAACATAAATACCCTCTCTATTGAAGAGGCATTTAATGGTTCTGCTCGAGCTAGAACTGGTCATCACAACGATGGTTTTAGAGCGGGTATAGATGATGCTGGAACCTATGGCAGTACCAATCCCACTATTATAGAGCAAGAGAAAACCTGGCTAAATCTTGATACAAAATATGTAGTGCAGGGAGGTGAACCTGCATGGCCAAGTAAGCCCCCAGAATACGATGACTGTCCAGGGGCCTTAACTGACTTGGCTAGGATGCACTGGAGCAGTCTGTCAATGAATCAACCTGATGCAACAGCAGTGTATCAGGGATGGATAAAGCAAGGCTGCATGGAGGAAATTAAGCGTCGTTTGGGATATCGCTTCCGTCTTGTTAATTCAAAAGTCCCAAAAATTGTCAAACCTAATGGTACTTTTGCAATGAGTTTTGAAATTATCAATGAAGGATGGGCTAGCCCTTACAATCCTCGTAAAGTAGAAGTGGTTCTACGCAACCGCGAAACAAAAAAAGAATACCATTGGGTTGTTAATACAGATCCGCGCCTGTGGATGGCTGGTACGACCAGACTAATAAACTTTGCAGAAACTATCCCAGCAGATACACCATACGGAGAATACGATGTATTGTTAAATTTACCCGATCCAACTCCCAAGCTATACAAGCGCCCAGAATATTCAATCAGGCTGGCTAATCAAGATATTTGGGAAGTGTCCACGGGCTATAACTCTTTGTTGCAAAGCATTATTGTCGCCCCTATGTAAAAAAAATCCCACAGCTCATAAATGAATTGCCCTCCAATTTGATCCTAATTAAAATGCGTCACTTGCAGAAGTTGATTGATATCTGGAAAAATCTAACAAGTGGATCTCTCAGTCGTAAAATCTTTGGTGCGGCTACGACAGTTGCTTTATTGACAGCAATGGTTAAAATTGTCTCTGTGTTCAAAGAGTTATTCATTGCATGGAGATTTGGTACAGGAGATGATTTAGAGGCATTTTTGATTGCCTTGCTGGTTCCGGCTTTTATTATTAATGTGATAGCTAATTCGTTTAATTCTGCCCTAGTACCCACCTATATTCAGGTTCGAGAGCAAGAGGGCATAAAAGCTGCTCAAAAACTTTTTTCGGGAGCAACTATCTGGAGTGCAGGAATACTGGTGCTCACAATAGCTATAGTATTAGCTACAGCGCCACTTTACTTACCATTAATTGCATCAGGATTTAGCTCCCAAAAGTTGAGCCTTACATTCTCTCTACTTTGCATTACTGCACCGATTATTCTACTGACGGGTATTGCGAGCACCTGGGCTGCTGTTTTGAATGCAGGAGAACGTTTTGCTTTAGCAGCAGTGGTTCCTGTTACTACCCACGTTGTTGGCATATTGTTTCTCTTAATCTTCCCGAGTTGGGGAATATATGCCTTGGCCGGAGCGCTACTTTGTGGAGGGGGAATAGAGATGGTTGTAATAGGAGCAGCATTGAATCGGCAGGGTATATCATTGCGCCCCAAGTGGTATGGATTTGACACTTACTTGAAGCAGGTAGCCGGTCAGTATATTCCTATGATTGTAGCTGCATTTATAATTTGTAGCGCTGGGGTAGTAGATCAATCTATGGCAGCAATTTTATTGCCGGGAAGTGTAGCATCACTCAACTATGGTAACAGGTTGATTGCATCCCCAATTAGCCTGATGAGTATTGCATTGAGTACTGTTTTGGTTCCTTACTTTTCCAAGATGGTTGCTAATAAAGATTGGAGCAATTTGCATCGTACTCTTAGGCAATGGATAGCAATCATTTTAGTTGTTACTGTCCCAATGACAATCTTCTTTATTGTATTTTCTGAGCCGATAGTTCACATTCTCTTTGAAAGAGGAGAATTCACTACCCAAAATACACACCTAGTGGCTGAAATTCAATCTTTATATGCTTTGCAGATCCCTTTTTATACGATCAATATTTTGGCGATTAGGTTAATAACCTCTATGCAGCTTAATCATTTATTGATCTGGTTTTTTGGCTGTAGCTTACTCATAAATATTAGCTTAGATTATCTGTTTATGCAATGGATAGGAATTAAAGGAATTGCCTTGTCTACGAGTTGTGTATACTTGTTTTCTTCCTTCTCGCTGCTTTGGTTCGTTCATAGAAAAATTAAAAATAACTTATTGTAAAAAAACCTTTATTGTTTATTAAAAAAAATTAAAAAATGAAGCACCTGCCCGGTTTCAACTTAACAACTAAACGAGAGATACGAGAACCAAAAACTACAAGACGTATAGCTTTCTTTCTGCCTAATTTGCATGGTGGAGGTGCGGAGCGGGTTGCCGTCAACTTGCTCAAAGGTATGTCAAACCAAAATATTCCATTAGATCTAGTATTGGCTACTGCTGAGGGTCCCTATTTAAACCAAGTTCCTGATGGGGTTCGCGTTGTCAATCTCTCAGCAGGACGTGTCATCAAGGCTATCCTGCCTTTGTCGAAATATCTACGCCAAAATCAGCCACTTGCCCTCCTGTCGCACCTCAGTCATGCAAACATAGTGGCATTGTTAGCCGGAAAGCTGGCTCGCACAGAAACTAAATTAGTGGTAGTAGAACACAACACCATGTCCTCAAATAAGTCGAAATTAATTCAGGCTAAATTGGTTGCACCGCTGATGAACTTACTTTATCCCAGCGCTGATGCCATTGTAGGGGTTTCCACTGGCGTATCGCGCGATTTAGAACTACAGCTCGGGCTTTCAGAAGGGAAAGTGATTACTGTTTATAACCCAGTCGTTGATAATGAATTGATTGCCAAGTCCAAAGCCGATCTCAACCATCCGTGGTTTCAAGATGGAGAGGTACCTGTATTTTTGGCGGTAGGGCGACTAACACAGCAGAAAGATTTCTCAACTCTGCTCGAAGCTTTTGCCCTGCTCAGAAAGCAGAAACACGCTCGCTTGATGATTTTAGGCGAAGGAGAGTGTCGAAGTGAACTAGAAGCAGCGATCGCGTGTCTAGGAATTTCTGAAGATGTTTCTTTACCTGGGTTTGTCGAAAATCCTTATGCGTATCTAAACAGAGCTAGTGCTTTTATACTTTCCTCTCGTTGGGAAGGATTGCCAACAGTGTTAATTGAAGCTATGGCCTGTGGTTGCCCTGTAATTTCCACAGATTGTCCGAGTGGTCCTGATGAAATTTTAGAAGCAGGAAAATACGGACATTTAGTGCAAGTCGGCGACGAAGTAGCAATGTCTGAAGCTATGTTGCAGGTACTTGAAATTCCCGTCGATCGGAATATGCTCGTACAACGAGGGATGTCTTTTGGTGTAGACAAAGCGATATCTGAATATCTGGCATTATTGATCCAGGTCTGAATATTGATATGGAATACTATAATAAAGAGAGGATTATTTAAAAGAAGAGAACTATATATGGTAGCATTAACTTACGTAGGATTATTAGGTTTCATGCTTTTTATAGAAATAATACGCAAAAAAACGGGAAAGTTGGATTTTCTTACTTTAGGTCATTTTATGTTCTCTCTATCCTATGCTATACCAGGTTTTTTGTTAGAAGCTAATTTGGGCAACTCAAGCTCTGAAATGACTCTAAATGGACTAAATTATACGAGTAATATACAAACAATTTTTGCTGTTTTTACAGGCTATTTAGTTGTGCTGATTGGCTTCCATACAAAATCAGCGATTAGCTGTGGAAAAAAGGTCACTATTAAAAAAAGTAATAATAAGTATGTTCTTTGGTATTCATTTTTATTACTAATTATATCTTGTCTGGCAATTTATATATATGGGGCTCAGTATGGTGGTGTTTTAAATGCTATGGCTAACATAACTTTGATTCGCTCGAATGCTGGAGTTGACAGCGGTCCGCTTGTATTCGTTAAACACTTTATGTATTGCTCATTATTTGCATCCTATTTGCTCGCTTCTTTTGCTTTTGGAGAAATTAAAAGTAAACCATTTAAAATATTTTTGCGCGTCGGATTTTTTAGCTCTGTAATTGTTGCTTTTATCGCCTCAACTTTGTCAGGGGGTCGTGCCATACTCATATATTACTTTTTTGGATTTTATTTAATTTATGTCTTGAAGGGAGGCAAGACTTTTACCTGGAAGACTATCCCTATATTTGGTTTTGGTGCTTTGTTTTTGTTGTATGGAAAAGAATTTTTTTGGAGCCTAAGCGCCATCGAGAGCGGTTTTGATGCCGTAGTGGATAAATTCATAGATGCTAAAAATAGTCATTCCTCTGATGAAGAGTTTAGTATTTATAAGTTAATGGCTAACTTTGCTTTTCCCATCCAGTCCCTCGATACAGCTTTCGATCAATATTATAGTTTTCGTTTTTTTGTTGACTGGATATATGGATTTTTGTATTTTATACCTGAAAAAATATTTAATATAAATAAACCTGAAACAATTTCTATTATTAATACGCGATATATTCTTTCGGCTAAAGGAAATCTCAACTATGAAATTCCGACTGGTTTTTTGGCCTTCGCTGTTTATAGTTTATCTTGGCCGGGACTTCTAATAGTTTCCTATTGTTATGGATGGATTGGCCGCTACTTACAAAGTATTTTAATTAAAAATATGGCTGAGAACCCTTGGATAATATATCTTTACGCTTTAACAATGCAAGTATGGGTTGACTATCAGCAGTCGGGAGATCCAAGAGTATTTTTGGTAGCCAATTTTTGGTATATTATGTCAACTTTAACTTTATTAATTTTAGTTAATCAAGAGTTTGTAACACCCAAAAGGCCAAGGAAAACTCATGTTTATTGACCGTATTTCATCTAAAAAAATTGTAGTGCTACATATTATCACTGGACTCTCAACGGGTGGAGCTGAAATGATGCTTTATAAACTTATGTCTAAAACTAATCGGCTAAGGTTTGACCCTATTGTAGTTTCTTTGATCGATCGGGGAACTTTTGGCGATCGCATTGAATCTTTAGGCATCCCGGTCTATACTATGGGCATGACAGCAGGAATAGCTACACCAGCAGCAATATGGAAATTAGTTTGCCTAGTGCGAAAACTCCAGCCCGACTTAATTCAAGGTTGGATGTATCACGCCAATTTAGCAGCACAATTAGCGAGTGGGCTGTGCCTATTGAAAACACCGGTTTTGTGGAGCATTCATCATTCAATTAGTTCATTGGCATCAGAAAAAAGTCTAACGATTAAGATTATTAGATGGTGTGCTTATCTATCTCGATTAACTGCTCGGGTGGTTTATGTGTCTCAAGCTAGCAAGCTGCAACATGAAGCGTTAGGTTATAACCGTAACAATAATAGCGTCATTCCCAACGGGTTTGATACTTCCTTATTGCTGCCATCACTAGAAGACAAATTAGAGGTGAAAGCTGAGCTAGGATTACCAGAAAAAACGACGCTGATTGGCGCGATCGGTCGCTATCATCCGATGAAAGACCATGCTAACTTTCTGCAAGCTGCTGCTTTGCTGTTAAAAACCTATCCAGATGTACATTTTTTGTTGATTGGCACTAAAGTTGATCGACAAAATACGTCTCTCATAAAATTAATTGAAGAGTTGAACATTGGCGATCGCGTTCACCTGTTGGGAGAGCGCACCGACATCCCTCGTTTAACTGCTGCATTAGATATTTCTACTGTCGCTTCTGCTTACGGTGAAGCATTTCCTTTGGTTGTAGGAGAGGCGATGTCCTGCGGGGTGCCTTGCGTCGTTACAGATGTAGGCGATTCAGCTTGGATTGTCTCCAATACCGGAAAAGTAGTAGCTCCCAAAAATCCTCAAGCGCTGGCAAATGCCTGGAAAGAGTTAATCGCTCTAGATGAGGAGGAAAGGGAAACTTTAGGAAAATCAGCTCGCTCTAGAATTGTTGAATTCTTTTCTTTAGACTCTGTGGTAACTCAGTACGAAAATTTGTATGAAAGTGCCTTAACTGCTAACAAACGCAAATAACTCCTAAGATGAATCGCCTTCTAATTATCACTACTATCCCAGGAACTATCCATGCTTTTTTGCTGCCTTTTGCCGCTCACTTCCGCGCTGCGGGTTGGCGAGTGGATGCAATGGCTTGCGGAATTTCAGACGATGCTGAATGTTTGCAGGCATTCGATCGCGTCTGGGATGTAGAATGGTCGCGCAATCCTCTAGATCCGAGAAATTTTTTGGCTGCTCCGCAAGTGGTTAGAGAGGTTGTCAAAAGAGAAAAATACGATATAATTCACGTACATACGCCGGTTGCTGCTTTTGTTACTAGATACGCCCTCAAAGATTTAAAAAAACAGCAAAAATGTCAGGTAATTTATACAGCTCATGGCTTTCATTTCCATCCTTTAGGCAAACCGTTAAAAAATGCTATTTTTCAGGCTTTGGAACACCTGGCTGGGTCTTGGACTGATTATTTAGTGACGATCAATCGCGAGGATGAAGCAGCAGCAAAAAAACATCATCTCTTGCCATCAGATCGCATTTGTTATATGCCAGGAATAGGTGTGAATCTGGATTATTACCATCCTGATTTGGTTCCGGAAGCTGAAGTAGCACGGGTGCGTCAAGACTTGGGAATAACTACAGAAAGTTTTTTGTTTCTAACAGTGGCAGAATTGATCCCCCGCAAGCGTCCTCGCGATATAATCCAGGCCTTTGCTGCATTGAATCGACCAGGAGTACATTTAGCTTTAGCTGGGCCGGGCGAAAGCCAGATTGTACAAGAAATGCGGCAATTAGCATCAGATTTAAAAGTAAAAAACCAAGTACATTTTTTAGGAAAGCGAAGTGATATCCCCACTCTTATAAAAGCTTCTATCGCCACCATATTAGCTTCCGAACAAGAGGGACTAGCTAGATGCGTGTTGGAGTCTTTATCGATGGAAATAACTGTAATTGGAACCAAGATTAGGGGCATTCAGGATATCCTTGAAGACGAATGTGGTATCCTTGTAGAACCAGGAGATATTCCGGGAATTACACAAGCAATGGATTGGGTTTTAAATCATTCAGAAGAAGTACAAACAATGGGAAAAAAGGGACGACATAAAATGGAGAATTATCAGATAGATCACATCATCAAACTTCATGAAAACCTTTATGCCGAAGCCCTGAGTCATAGATGAAAAAACACATTCGCATCAATATACCAGACTGGGGTGCGTCGGAACTTGCGAATGCTGCGTTAGCCTTAGTGGGGCGGAGCTACGCAGACACGCTCACTCAAGAATTGCAGGCATTTGCCCCATCAGGCTGGAGACCTCATTTACTGGCGTCGGCGCGTTACGGACTGGCGTTGGCAGTTGAGGCGCTGCGCGTGCGGCGCGTGGCTGTGCCAGGTTACATCTGTCCGGCGGCTTTGACAGGTCTACGGGCAGGCAGCGCGGAAATTGTTGCGGTTGATTGTGCTAGGTCGTCCTTGCGGTTCAATGCGGAAAAATTGACGCAAATGGTTCGTGCTGGGTGTGTGGATGCAATTTTGGCCGCAAACACTTACGGACTAGACCAAGACTACGCGCTGCTTAACAGCTTGGGCTTGCCAGTGATTGAGGACGCGGCTTATCAAGCAGGGTACGACGCCTGTGGCTTCCGTGGCATGACGGGTGTGTGGAGCTTTAACTTCAAAGCGCTAACGGCAGTTGGCGGAGGAGTCTTATGGCTCAAGTCGGGCAATTTGAAACCAAATTTCCCAGACCTAAAATCAAAAGCCAAAGACCAATTACCGCTTTTGGCTAATTATGCTTTGCGGGCTATTGTACGTGAGTATTTACCAAAAGCTTTGGGGGGGGCTACGTCACCATCGCTGGAGAAGCAGAAGGAAGTACGGGCTGTTTTGCAGGAAATGCGTGCCGGACAGATGTCGGAATTGCAAGCAGCGATCGCGCTGACGCAGTGGCGACGGCGCGATAAACTGGTCGCGCAGCAGCAGGCAAACACGGGCATTTTGGACGAAGTTTTGGCAGCTTGTAAGACGCTTAAGCCATTGGCAGACACGGCAGCTCAGACGAAAGTACATTTGTTTCCCCTGCTAGTCAATTGCGGGCCGGAACAAGCGCAAGAGTATGTGTATCGCGTGCGCTGTTCTCTGTACGAACGTGGCGTGCAAACCGAAACACCCTACCCCCTATTGCTGGGCGGGCCAAATGAACTCCCCAACGCGCACGCACTTGCAGAGCGGTTGGTGCTTGTGCCGTGTCATACAAGTTTGGGAAAAATGTCGATAGAATACATTGCTGCTGCTTTAAGGAGCGTAACCATGTAAAGCTACCTCAAGAACTATGTGCTGAAGCTTTGTCTGAGTAAAAGATTAACTAATTAAAGGATGATTATGCGAATTTTACTTACTTACGGATGGTGCCGCACAGCTTACATTGCCGCAGAAAGCCTCTGCCGCGCTGGATTTGAAGTCTATGCCTGCGGTTCAACTGCTTTGAGCATGGTGCGGGTTTCGAGATTTGTTCGCGGTTTCGATCGCGTCCCCGATCCGTTCAAAGAACCACAGCAATACGTAACAGAAATATCGGCAATTGTCAAGCGGCGAAATATCGATGTTTTGCTGCCAGTCCACGAGGATGCTTTAGCCATACAAACTTATCGTGAGCTCCTCCCCGAAAATTTGCTAATTGCCTGTCCTCCTCGCACCGAACTCATTAGAGTTTTAGACAAATACGAAATTATTAAAATCGCTGCAGCCGCAAAAGTTGCCGTTCCCAAAACTCTGGCTCCTGCCAATTTCATAGAATTAGAATCATGCGCGCAAGAGTTGGGATTTCCTCTAATTATCAAGACGCGGCGTGGCAATAGCGGCAAAGGTGTATTTCGCGTCAATTCTCTGGAAGAAACTCGCCAGAAATATCGCGAAGTAGTCGATAATTTTGGTTTGGCCAATAATCAGTTGCCGATTCTACAAGAATATGCAGAAGGCAGTGTATTTGGAAGTTGCTTTCTTGCCAAGGATGGCGAAGTCAAAGCCTGTTTTGTTGAACGCTACTTGCGCTGCAAAGAAGCAGGCTTTGGCACGAGCGTACTGCGCGAACCTTGCGAATTTCCGTTGCTGCACGACTATACCCAAAGGATGGCAAAAGCACTGAATTGGACAGGAATTGGACATTTTGACTTTATTGTCGATTCTCAGCTTTCCTCTGCCTATCTCATCGAAATGAATCCCCGCTTTTGGGGAGCGCTGAATCTGGCTGTTCAGAATGGCTTTGATTTTCCCAGAGGACTGGTAACTATGTTAACTAAAGGTGAGCCTGATTCGGATTGTTTTAAACCTTTGTTACAACCACTTGCCAGTTTGTGGATAGTAGGTGAGATTATAGCAGGTGTAGCTGAATTCCGCACAGGAAAAGGTCTGGCTCCGCTAGCTTCGGCAGGACGGATACTATTTAGCAATCGCCCGCGCACATACGATGACTTTCGCTGGCACGATCCTTTGCCTTTGCTGATGGAATTAACCCACTATGGCAGCTCTTTCCTAGCATCGGGGGGAAATCTTAATCCTGTGGCAACAGAAATGATGCAATAATTATTAGGTTTTTGATACTTATGTTATTTCACAGGCAAGATGTTTATCGAGGAATTCAATATGTACCTGCAATTTGGTAAACGAATTTGTGACTTGACAATTGCGCTCTTAGGTTTAATAATTCTAGCAGTACCAATGGCACTGATAGCTATATTGATCGGGATCACATCGGGTAGTCCTATCCTTTTTACCCAAGTAAGAGTTGGCAAAGGTGGACAGATTTTCTATGTCAAAAAGTTTCGGACTATGAGGGTGCGATCGGTGGAAGATAGCTCGATTACTGTTGCAGGCGATGCGCGAGTGACAGCAATTGGCAGTTATTTACGACGCTGGAAGTTAGATGAATTGCCACAACTGTGGAATGTACTCGTTGGCGAAATGAGTTTGGTAGGGCCCCGACCCGATGTTCCGGGTTATGCAGACAAATTGCAGGGTGACGATCGGAAATTGCTTCTGCTGCGACCGGGAATTACTGGCCCTGCAACTCTCGCTTACAGAAATGAAGAAGAAATACTCGCAAAAATTAGCGATCCAGTGCAGTATAACAACGAAATAATTTACCCAGATAAAGTGCGAATCAATTTGGAGTACATGGAAAAGTGTTCTTTGATGCAAGATTTAAAGTATATTTTAGAAACGATTGGCGTTAGGTCTAATCGGGTGGCTGATTAGCATCAATCTTACTTTCCAATATCTCATCTATTCTCATAATTTGTATGGCGTGCGGGCCGCAACAGCTTGGCAATATTGCCTGATTTACAATCAACAACACTGCTAAATTCAGGGTTTTTCCCTACCTATCGTGCTTTACGATAACAGCAAGTTCGTAGTAAACAAGCCAGCTTAAAAGTAATGAACAAACAAATTCTCCTATCAACACCTCACATGGGCTACCTCGAACAGGAGTTCGTCAAAGAAGCCTTTGATACCAACTGGATCGCCCCCGTCGGCCCCCATGTGGATGCTTTCGAGCAAGAATTCTGCCAAGTAGTTGGCGCTAAACACGCAGCGGCTGTTAGTTCCGGTACCGCAGCTTTGCATTTGGCTTTACAATTAATTGGTGTCGGTTCGGGAGATGAGGTTTTTTGCTCGACTCTAACTTTTATTGCGACTGCTAGCCCAATTACTTATCTTGGTGCCAAACCAGTTTTTATCGATAGCGATCGCACTTCTTGGAATCTCAACCCCGATTTGTTCCGAGAGGCACTTGACAAACGAGCAAAAATTGGTAAATTACCCAAAGCTGTGGTTATCGTACACCTCTACGGTCAAAGTTGCGATATCGACCCAATTCTGGAAGCTTGCAATGCTTATGAAATTCCGCTAATAGAAGATGCGGCAGAATCTCTAGGGGCTAGTTACAAAAATAGAGCGCCGGGAAGTTTTGGTAAAATCGGCATTTTCTCATTCAACGGCAATAAAATTATCACCACTTCCGGCGGCGGAATGTTAGTTTCAGACGACCAAAAAATTGTAGAAAAAGCTCGTTTTTTGGCAACACAAGCCCGTGATCCCGCTCCTCATTACCAACATTCAGAAATTGGCTACAATTATCGTCTCAGCAATGTTTTGGCGGGAATTGGTCGCGGTCAATTACGGGTGTTGGAGGAGCGAGTTGAAGCGAGACGACACAATTTTGAGGTTTACCAACAAGCTTTAGGAAAATTGCCGGGAATCGAATTTATGCCGGAAGCTGCTTTTGGAAAATCTACTCGCTGGCTGACTTGTTTAACAATCGATCCGGCCGCTTTCGGTGCAGATAGAGAACAAGTTCGTTTAGCACTTGCTCAAGAGAAAATAGAAGCGCGTCCGGTTTGGAAACCTTTACACTTACAACCAGTATTTGCCGATTGCGAATGTATTGAAGGTGCGGTGGCCCAAGAGTTATTTGAATACGGGCTTTGTTTGCCTTCTGGCTCTAATTTAACTGATGAAGATTTAGAGCGGGTGACAAGTGCGATCGCCCAAATTCACAAAGAAAATCGATGATCTAGCCGAAGGAAGTTCGACAACAGATTCTCTAACGGATGTAACGGAGGTCAGGAAGAAGAAAGATGCGATCGCTATTATTATATCCCTGAATTTTTCAAGAAGTTGGGGAGTTACGTCTTCTGTCTTTTGATTAATTTTCCGGCCATTCTTGCAGGGCGATCGCAATTTCTTGTTTCAATCTTGGTTCGAGACTCTCTTGTTTCACTAAGTTTTCTAATTTCTGCCTGGCCTCGGCAGCACCTAGCTGTTTTAGCGCTGCCATGCAGTGCAGCCTGACGCTGCTGTCTGCGTCGCCCAACATTGAAATCAGAGCATCTAGCCCTCTCATATCTCCTAATTTTCCTAAACCTAAAGCTAAAGATTTTTTGCTAACTGCCTCCTGCACGGTCGGATGATTTGTTTTCAACAAATCAATCAGAATTTTAGCAGCAAGAGCTTTTAATTCCAGCTTTTCTACTCGGCCTAAAACAGTGACTATCTCTTGATAAACAGTAGAATTTATGTTAGTAAATTGCGCCATTAATGTCTGATGCAAATATGCTAAAGCGGTTGCAGTTTCCATCCAGATTAGGGCGCGCACAGTTTCGATTTGCAGTTCAACCGGAGTTGTGGGCGATCGCAGCAATTCAAATAAAGCAGCCGCTGCAGCATCGGTTTTCACTCGCCCGATCGCGATCGCCGCCAGCTTGCAAACTTCTAATCGAATGTCCGAAAGCAAAGGTTTGAGCAAGTTAACTAAATCTAATTCGGCATCTAAATAGGCGCGCACCCCGAGAGCTCGCACGGCTTCTTTTCTGACTGCTGTCGCCGGATCTTTGAGTGCTGCTACCAGTACCGGCGGGATGCGGGAGTCGTGAAAGCTGCTCAGCGCCTCGATTGCGGCGGCCCGTACCGCAACTTGAGAGTCTGCGACTACGCTCAACAGCGGTGCGATGGTTTCGGTGCGGCGAATTTGGGCGAGTGCTGCTGTTGCAAACTCTCGCGAGTCTTCTTGGAGTAGGAGAGTTGCGAGGGATTCTATGGCTGTCGGGCCTAAATTTCCTAGGGTTTCGGCGGCGATTTGGCTCAATTCTTCGTCGGAATTTTTAACCAATTTTACTAAAGCTTGAATCACTTCTGGGCGATCGAACTTTCCGAGGATGCGGGCGGCAAACCACCGGGGCTCTGTGTCAGCGTCTTCGTCTTCGAGTACGGCAATTAAAGGTGCGATCGCGCCATTTCCCAGATAGGGTAATACTTTAGCAATTTCCCAACGGTCTTGAAAATCGCCCCATTCTAAGGCTTGTATTGCTAAACTCACAGCTCGATCTAAAATGTGTTGTTCCTGCGGTTTGCTGCCTTTGGCTGTCACTTGCTGCAAGCATTCGACTAACCCAGGCCAGTTTTGGCGATCGGCAGCGACTTGCGCTTTTTCTAAAATATTACACATAATTTTAAATTAGGTTCGATCGAAAAGCGAGGTTTTTTGCTGCTAGGTCAGAGCGGCAGGTACTTTTTAGGAATCTTTTGCTACAATTATCCCTTTTTTGACATTTTTGTCAATCCATCATAACTGGTAAAATGGAAGTAAAGCATTAATTGCATCCAGTTAAGGCATCAAGCTATACTTTTTGTAATTAAACACCCTCAATATTCCTAATAAAAAATTAACAAATGAAGAAAGCTCTACTTTTAGTAAACCAGCACTCCCGAAAAGGGCAAAAGCTATTATCCCAAGCCACTAGAGAATTAGAAGCACTGGGTTTTGAGTTAATTGTAGAATCTACCGACCACGCCCGCGAACTTTCCGACACTATTCGCCCCTACCAAAATCGAGTCGAATTAGTAATAATCGGCGGTGGGGACGGCACTCTCAACGCCGCCATAGAAGGTTTGATAGAGACGAAGTTACCCTTGGGTATTTTGCCGATGGGAACGGCTAACGACCTAGCCCGCACTCTGGGAATTCCTACAGATTTATCAGCAGCTTGTCAAGTAATTGCCAGCGGTAAAGTTCGGCTAATAGACTTGGGTTGGGTTAACGGCCAACATTTTTTTAATGTTGCGAGTTTGGGACTAAGCGTGGAAATTACCCAGCGGCTGACTAAAGACGTAAAGCAGCGCTGGGGAGTGTTAGCTTATGCTTTTACTGCTTTGCAGACATTTTTTTCAGCGCGACCGTTCCGAGCCGAAATTAAGATAAACAACCAATCTTTTAATGTTAAAACTATTCAAATTGCCATTGGCAACGGCCGCTACTATGGCGGTGGCATGACAGTTGCCGAGGATGCCACAATCGACGATAGGCGACTGGATTTGTATAGTTTGGAAACAAAAGACTGGTGGGAAATCATTGCTTTGCTGCCGGCTATGAGGCAAGGAAATCATACCAGTTGGCCTAACGTTCGCGCCTTGCACGCTCAAGAATTTGAGGTTAATACTAGCACACGCCGTCCGATTAATACCGACGGTGAAATCACCACTTACACGCCTGCAAAGTTCCGAGTTATTCCCCAAGTTTTAGCAGTTATAGCTCCCTAATAACTTACCAGTCATATATCAGAAACTGGCAATACTGCCCGTGCTACAATCAATAATTTTTCTTGTGTAACAGGCCAGAGATCCTGTTCACTTAATAATCGCCTCCAGCGCCGTATTGCCACGCTTCAACTAATCGGTGAAAATAGTATTGCTGCTCCGGCGCTAAATTTTTTACCTGCGGTTCTACGGCTTTCCCCAAAGGCTGCAATCCCGTATAAATTCCTAAATTCACATAATGAACCATCCAATCGATCAAATTACCTATTCCTACCTGTGGGATAATTTTCATAACTAATCCGGGATGGCTAATTGCTGTTTTAAACAGGGTTTGGGACAAAGCCGGAAACAGCACTATATCTTGAAGAAACGGTTTGAGTACCGGTTCTCCCAACTCTTCCATTACCTGAAATACGGCAGCCAAAAGTTGATTGATTTGATTGGGGTCTATTTTTTGATTCATCGCAGCACTCATCGAACGCTGAAACAACCAGGTAACTGATAGGTTCGGCTGGTAGGGTTGCAAAAGTGCGAGGGAATTTTTGCTGAGACTGTCGCTTGTCAAAGCTTCGTCAATTCCTAGAGTCAAGCGCTTGAGGTGGCGTACCATTGCCCCGAAACCGCCGAAGCTGAGGGGAGATTGGCTGCCACTGCTATCTCCGACTGGGAGTATGCGATCCCAAGGCGTTTTTAAAGGACTTTGGCGATAGCAGGGGAAGAATCCGTAGAGTGCTCTTTGGAATTTTAACTGTTCGAGTTCGACGTTTTGATATTGGGGAAGCAAGCGCAAATACTCTTCAAATAATGTTTCTAAACTGAATCTTTCTGTGTCGGCGTCTATGTAGGTAAATAAGTAGGTGGTGCGGCCGTCTCTGGCTGGAAATGCTTCCCAAAAATATTGGCACTGATTTTGCATTGGGGTGAAGGATGCAAATAAGTCGCCCGTCTCGTTTTTGGGAAATCCTTGAGCGCAACTGCCGACTACTAAACATACGGCGTCGGGTTTTTTGCCTTTTCTTGCTTGGCGGACAATGGGCGAAAAATGTCCCATTGCGTCTAATAATAATCTGGTTTTAAATAAATTTGTAGCAGGTTGTGTATCGGTATTGGCAGCTTCTACCAAGACTCCATCAGGGTGAATAGTTGCTGTTTTAAAGGGTGTATTTTCAAAGAGCCTTCCTCCAGCTTCGAGGAATCGCTGCTTGAGGGTTTCGAGGAGGTAAACTGGATCTATTCCGATGTTTAGTACGCCCGAAATCCAGATGTCGGGGGTGTTGGCAAAGCTGATGCGAGCTGGGTTGTATTCGGTGGCTATAGCTTTTTCTATCTCTTCAACAGATAGTAGATTTAGTTCTAAGAATGCGTCTAATTCTTTACGAGAAATGTTCCATTCTTGATCGCGGCCTCGCAGGGTGCCGCGTTCGAGCAAGGCTACTCGCCAACCCCGCACGGCTAAGGCTGTACCGATTAATATTCCTAGGGTTCCGCCGCCGATAACTATGTCAAAGTCGAGGGTTTCGAGGGGTTGTTGACTGTGTTTGACTGCTTGAGGTGCTGGTGCGGTGTTTTGTTTGAGGTTTTCCCAGAGTCGATCGACCTTTCGCAGGCCTCCGAGGGCGTCTCCTGGCAGTTGGGAGAGGATTTGTTCGGTGAGGGACATCGGGTTTTAGTATTAAACAGTGGTGGGTTTTTTATAATTTAGCTTAGGAATGAGAATTAAATAACTTACACTTTTCATGACTGTTGTGGGATGGGCGTCCCGCCCGTCAGAAAGGACGAGCGGGACGCCCATCCCACAAGAAAAAAGGGAAATTATTTAATTGACGCTCCTTAGATTAACATTTGCGACCGTTTCAGGGCTTACGCATAGAGTGGCGAGAAACTCGGTTTCTACGAATTTTGGGATGAGTAACGATAAATATACGAATAAATCGGGTTTCTGATGTCGCAAGTGCGATCACAAACAGAGTTTTTATCCTCATACAGAGAAACCCGGTTTATGAAAAAAACCGGGTTTCTACCCCTCGGCGGTAAGTCGGGGAAATTATATTCAATCAGCAATGCTTAACTCTTCAACTCGCAGCCGATCGCACAAAATTCGCTCGCACACTATACCACCCGTATCCGCACTCCTGCAAACTTCTAACTGAGCTTCCGGCAGCGCTTCAAACAAAAAACGTTCCCCCGGAAACACTGTCCGCTCAAAATACCAATTAGGAATATTTGTAATGCGAGCGATTTGCACTGTGCTAGTATTATTAAGATACCAACACAAAATACGCCCATGAGGTTCGGAAATTACCTGAGTCAGTGTCAAATTCATTTTTTTAACTTGTTGGTGAAATTGTGCGAGCGATCGTCGGCGACTGGCCTGAAATTAATATAGCATATTACCCGTTAAAACACATTCTTTTTATATTGTTTGGGTTAATTAATAAATTTTGCCGGGGAAACATCAGCGCCTTCCACGTATTCCCAAGAAGGTGCAAAAGCCGGCATTGCTAAAGTGCAAGATTTCCATCCTCCCCTAACAGGTGCGTTCAACAATTGACAGTGACCGACTGAACCTCTTGCCTGTTGGTAGTGACCGCAAAAATTACACTTGGAAGCCGGATTGCAAACGCGCTCGCTAATTACAAGGCAGGGCTGGTTTTGGGTTTTGTTGCGATCGATAGTTAAAGTGTTCATTAAATTACTTTTTAAATGTTCAGTCTTAAGTATGACGGCTGGAGTGCAGTCGTGGCCTCTATCTCAAGGCTTAGTTCGCCTTTAAGTTTTGTGTAGGGATCGATAGAAAATATATTATTTTTGACATGATCAAGCTAGGGAGCAATTGAATTTGCTTTCGGTGGTATTGGCGGCCACGGCTTTATGGCCGATCGCGCTGGCCTGGGATATACTTCCTCAGACAGAGCTAATTATCCTCGCCTAACTTGCTGAACAAATCGGCTAAAATTGTATTAGAAAATAAAAAACCTTCGGGATCGCTCAACCTCAAATTTCCCGAAAGCGGTAGTTTCCCACCCTCGCCTAAAGTTGCGCTCGCCCTATCCTCGGTCATAATTTCCACCCATCCTTGCCGCCAGTAGGGCTGCAAACAATGCCAAATTTTATCAACCGTTTGCTGCGTAAACTTTTCGGTCAGCGCCGACAGGCTAACTCCTTCTGCTAAACGCAAACCTAGCATCAGCGTTTCTAACAAAACGTCATTTTCTGAAACTTGAAAATTTTGCTCAATTGCTGAGTAAATATCTGGGTGGGTTTCCCCCCCAATTTGAGGAGTTGCAGGGGAATTGAGGCTAGAGATCGATCGCACCCACTGATAATATTCTTGAGTTTTGCGAGGTCTAGTCAACCTACGGCCTTCCACGTAACTCGCCGCCCCCATTCCCAAACCGTAATAAGGGCGATTTTCCCAATAAACGCGGTTGTGGCGGCACTGATAACCGGGCCGAGCATAATTGGAAATCTCGTAATGTTCGTAGCCAGCACCAGTCAGAATTTCCTGCGCTAAACGGTACATTCCTGCAGCGGTTTCATCTGCTGGTAGCGGGTACGCGCCTGCTTCAAAGTAGCGCCCGAAAGCAGTTCCCTGCTCAACAATTAAGTCGTAACTCGACAAGTGAGTCGGGCTAATTTCCACCGCCGATTTCAGGGAAGCTTCCCAGTTTTCTAAAGTTTGGTGCGGCAGTCCCGAAATTAGGTCTAAACTGAAATTGACAATACCAGCCGATCGCACTATTTCCACTGCTTCAAAAATATCAGCGACAGAGTGCGATCGCCCGCAAGCTTGCAGCAATTCATCCTGAAAAGCTTGCACTCCCAGACTAACTCGATTTACTCCCGCCGCTGCATATCCCCGCAACTGTTCTAAAGTAAACGTACCAGGATCTATTTCTATAGAAATTTCCGCCTCAGCAGCAATCCCAAATTTGGCGTCGAGAGTCTCTAAAATATTGCTCAACTGACTGACAGAAAGCAGCGAAGGCGTGCCACCGCCAAAAAAAACTGTTTTCAGAGATGCGCCTAAATTTTTAGTTTCTTGAATTTCTTGACACAGTAGAGCAACGTATTGCACGATTGTGCCGGAATTCTCGCCATTTTTGCGATCGCCCACCACAAAAACCGGAAAATCGCAGTAGTAACAGCGGCGGCGACAAAAAGGTATGTGCAGGTAAGCCGAACTAGGAATCCCGGAATTTGCCGCTTGCACACTTTTTTTTAATTCAAATGTTAAATAATCTGTGGTAGGGTTCATTACATTTCAAGCCGAAAGCGCCACTTCAAATCTAAAGTTTTAATTAAACAATCATGAATAATTATGTATATTATGACATTTTCTTACCAAAAAAGCGCTGCGAACGATCGGCTCTTTTAATTTAACGTCGTACCGATTTTGAGATGCAAAAATTCCCGGACAGCACGCAGGGCGGTCTATTCGCACCTCGTGCCTGCTTTCGGCCCGGCGTGGTAAATTCCGAGCGACTCCCTGGCACATCCCCCAAAGGGTACAACCGCGAAATATAAGTTTATGAAAATCCCTGAGTAAATATAGCGATATCCGACCACAGCATGAAAACAAGTATCAGCACTCGAAAGATATAATGTGAATAAATTCATTAACCTAGAACTAATGCTAGACGCAATCATAATAATCTCATTCATAATCGCAGGCGGAGGCATCGGCTATTACGGAGTCGAACTCCTGCCGAGCAATCTGCTGCAGCAAGTTACAAATATACAAGGTTTAAGTTCTGTACTAGGCTCGTTTGGAGCATTAATCGGCTTCGTGATGGGATTAGTGGCTCAAACAACCTATCGGCGCCTGGAAAAACAAGTCCGCGATATGCCAGTGGAGATGCTGCTGACGCGGGCGATCGGCTTAATTATCGGACTGCTAGTAGCCAACTTAATGCTGGCTCCGCTATTCCTGCTACCAATTCCCAGCGAGTTCGGCTTCATCAAACCTCTAGTAGCAGTCTTGGGTAGCGTCATGTTCGGCTTCACCGGCGTCAGTTTGACCGACACCCACGGCCGCGCTTTCTTGCGACTGATCAACCCCAAAAGCTTTGACACGGTGTTGGTAGCCGAAGGTACTTTCAAACCAGCAAGTGCCAAAGTTGTCGATACTAGCTGCATTATTGACGGCCGAATTGAAAACTTGCTAGAAACAGGTTTCCTCGAAGGTCAAATTATCGTGCCGCAATTCGTGCTCCAAGAACTGCAACTGGTAGCTGATTCCGCCAACGATCAAAAGCGAGTGCGCGGGCGCCGCGGCTTAGATGTACTCAACCGCATCAAAGAAACATATCCAGAACGGATTCAAATTCACTCGGCAGACTACGAAGATATTGCCACAGTCGATGCGAAATTAGTCCGCTTCGCTTTGGATATCGACGGCATTTTGCTCACCAACGATTACAACTTATCGAAAGTAGCTACCGTCCAAAAACTGCCGGTTTTGAATATCAACGACTTGACTCATGCGGTGCGCCCCACTTATTTGCCGGGAGATACGATCGAACTAAAAATCCGCAAAGAAGGCAAAGAACCCTCTCAGGGAATCGGTTACTTGGATGACGGCACAATGGTTGTCGTGGAAGCAGGAAGCAGCTATGTCGGCGGCGAAGCCAGAGTCGTAGTCACCAGCGCCCTGCAAACTAGCGCCGGCCGCATGATATTCGCCCGTCCTCAAGAATCCGTTATTGTTTGAAACTGAGTAACAATGGCCAGGGCAATCAGAATCAAATATTGCGATCGCTGTTCCCAATCTGCCCCGACTCTCTACCGCGCCCGGTATGACGAGTCGGGGCAGTGGTTTTTTTTGTGTCTTAAATGTTGGGAATCGGTAAGTAAAAACAATCCTTTTTACTTCTACGGTGGCACTTGGAAAGCCACCAATAAAAAATAGCAATTACCCCAGAACAGCATTAAAATGAGCTTCTTCTTCTTTTCTCTTCCTTCCTGTCCTAGCGCTTATATCAAATCTGTTAGCATCGGAATTATTCCTATCTCTATTCTCTTCATCTGCGTGAATTAGCGTCAATCCCTTGTCATCTGCGCTTGCTGAAATTATCTTTTTTTAACCGCAGATACAGGCAGATAAACACAGATTAACGCAGATGAATTCTATCAATTCCGGTTGCACCATCCATCCGTGATTGTTGACCCTTCGGCTTCGCTCATGGCATCGCTGTTGACTGGATTTGACAATTCCGATGCAACCGGAATTGATATTACGCGCCGCTTCGCTAACGCGCTTCGCGGTTCGATCGCCCTTTTTCACCTTTCCCCAAACTTTTAACGGCGGCGCGGGGCCGGAAGCCTCGCACTATTGCCATTTTGCGGTTGCGGTTTTTCTTGCAGCTTCATTGTCAAACTAACCCGCTTTAACTTCTCATTCACCTCCAAAACCCGCACTTTCACAACTTGTCCGACTTTAACAATCTGTTTCGGATCGTCCACGAAGCGATCGGCTAATTGAGAAACGTGAACCAAACCATCTTGGTGCACTCCCACATCAACAAAGGCTCCAAAGTTAGCTACATTCGTGATTATGCCTTCTAATTCCATCCCAACTTGCAAGTCGGAGATTTCTTTAATTCCTGCTTGGAAAGTGGCATATTTAAACTCGGCTCGCGGGTCTCTTCCCGGTTTTTCTAGTTCGGAAATAATGTCTCGGAGTGTCGGTTCTCCGACTTTTTCTGTGACATATTTTTTGATGTTTACAGTCTTGATTTTTTCCGATATTTGTGTTATTCCTGTCAGCGGCAAGTCTAAATCCTTGGCGATCGCCTGCACTACAGGATAACTTTCGGGATGAACTGCTGTATTGTCCAGGGGGTTTTCGCCGCCGCGAATGCGGAGAAACCCCGCTGCTTGTTCAAAAGCTTTGGGCCCGAGTTTGGGAACTTTCAGGAGTTGGCGGCGATTTTTAAATGCGCCGTTTTCGTTGCGGTAATTGACGATATTTTTGGCAACTGTTGCCGTCATTCCCGATACAAATGTCAGCAGTTCTTTGGAGGCTGTGTTTAAGTCAACTCCGACATAATTAACGCAGCTTTCGACTGTTTCGTCGAGTTTCTTTTTGAGCAGTTTTTGGTCAACATCGTGCTGGTATTGACCGACTCCTATTGATTTCGGGTCGATTTTCACGAGTTCGGCGAGGGGGTCTTGCAAGCGCCGTCCGATGCTGACTGCGCCGCGGACGGTGATGTCGAGGTCGGGAAATTCGGCGATCGCCACTTCGCTTGCTGAATAAATCGATGCACCCGATTCATTCACCATGACTTTAATCGGTTTTCTTTCCATTTCGGCCAAAACTTCCGAAACAAATTCGTCTGTTTCCCGGGAAGCTGTACCGTTGCCGATCGCGATTAATTCAATTTTATATTTTTCAATTAAATGCTTGACAATTTTACCAGCTTGCTGTCGCTGAGCGGCCGCTTGGTGCGGAAAAATTGCTTGATATTCTAAAAATTGCCCGGTTTCATCGAGGGCGGAAACTTTACACCCCGTGCGAAATCCCGGATCGATCGCCAGTGTCGGTTTCATTCCCGCCGGCGCCGACAGCAGCAACTCGCGGAGGTTGGTTTCAAAAGTAGCGATCGACTCGATATCAGCGACGGCTTTGTTGTGCGATCGCACTTCCGTAATCAAGGAAGTCTTCATCAGTCGGTTGAAGGCATCCTTCAAAGTCGATCGATAAAACTCTTTAACTTCCGGTATTCTAGTTCTAATTTCCTGAGCTTCCAAATAAGCCATCACTGCGGATTCATCAAAAGCCAGTTCCAAATCTAAAACCCCTTCCGTTTCCCCCCGGAAAAGTGCTAACATATTGTGCGACTGAACGCTTCTCGCTGCAACTTGGTAATTGCGGTACATTTCAAATTTAGTGCTTCCTTCCGGGAAATCATCTTTTATTTTCGAGACAAAAACTCCTGTTTTCATCAAAAACTCTCGCAAATAAGCGCGCAATTCCGCTTTTTCCGAAACCGCTTCCGCTAAAATATCCGCAGCACCTTTGACAGCTTCTTCTGCTGTTTTAACTCCCTTTTCTTCCGAAATGTATTTAGCGGCTTCCGCCTCCAAATCAGCGGGTTTAGCCGTCGGTAAGTTCAGACATTTGATAAAATTTGCCAGCGGTTCCAAACCTTTTTCCCTAGCAATTGTCGCTCGCGTCCGCCGCTTGGGTTTGTAAGGCAGATAAAGGTCTTCGAGTTCGTTTTTTTGCAAACAAGATTCGATTTTCGCTTGCAGTTCTTGAGTGAGTTTTCCCTGAGAGGCGATCGTCTCTAAAATCGACTTTTTGCGGTCTTCGATTTCCGTCAAATAGGTGAAGCGATCGGAGATATCCCGCAACTGAATCTCATTCAGCAAATCCGTGCGTTCTTTGCGGTAGCGGGCAATAAACGGAATAGTTGCTCCCTCGGCGAAAAGTTCCAGAGCATTATTGACTTGAGACAGATTAATGGAAAGTTCTTGAGCAATCAGTTGAGGAATGTCGAGCATAGTGCAGAATTTCGGATCAGTCGATTTTAGATTTTAGATTAACTTCACAGAAGAGAGGAAGAAAAGGGAATCATCCCATTTTTGTTAAAATCGCTTTCTAGGAGTGCGATCTTCCCGCACAGCAAAGCCGATATCTCTCGCTTGTAGCTCTCCGGCTTGCACTCCCGTGAAAGCTCTCTTTGGGATGCTGCCGTGATGTTAGCATAAATGCAGTCATTTCTCAATATTATATGTTGCCTTTTAAATATCCTGTGCCGCAAACAGATCCGCCGCGATCGCCCAGAGAAACGCTGCCGACGATGTACGATTTACCCAGCGAAGACCCGGAGGAACCTGGTTTGCCTGACGAATTTCACGATTTGCAGCCGCAGTTGTTGAGCCTGACGTTTCGACCTCGGAATTATCCAGCTTCTGAGATATTTAGTGGCACCGACATGAACCTTTATTATGACGTGCATCATACTCTGTGGCACAAGCGGCCGGATTGGTTTGGAGTTGTGGGAGTTCCCCGACTTTACGATCGATCCGAACTGCGAATGAGTTATGTTACTTGGCAGGAAGGCGTGAATCCTTTTGTAATTGTAGAACTGCTTTCGCCGGGAACGGAAAAAGAAGATTTAGGCGACAATACCAATGAGGAAAAGTTGCCACCTCAGTCGGGAAACACTGCGGGTAACGGGCAAGTTTTGGAAGGCGAGAGGAAGGAGGAACCGCCGAGAAAATGGGAGGTTTACGAGCAAATTTTGCGGGTTCCTGTTTATGCCGTTTTCAGTCGTTATACTAACAGGTTGCGAGTGTTTGAATTGAAGGGCGGACACTATCAAGAATTAGAATTGCCCGATTCGCGAGTGTGGATTGCTGAGCTAAGTTTGGGCTTGGGTTTGTGGCAAGGAGAGTTTCAGGGAATCGATCGACTGTGGCTGCGCTGGTATGATGTTGATGGCAATTGGATTCTGACTGAAGCGGAACAGCAACGGCAGCGGGCCGAGTCAGCCGAAGCTCAATTGCAGTCTTTAATTCGGCGGCTGCGGGAATCTGGCATTGATCCCGATCGATTTTTAAACGGTTAAATAGGACTGAAGTCCTGACTAAAAACGGGTTCGCAGTCAGGACTTTAGTTTTTTTTACTTCACAAGAAGACTGAAAGCCTCACTATACACAGGCTTTAACATTTGATCAAAACTTGATTGGTTGCGGCTTGTTTGTTTGTTGCTGGTACTCTTTGCACTCAAGTCATCCGCGTCGAGAGAGTGATGCAAATAAGCTTTACCGACAGAACCGAAAAGTTGCAGTTTGTCAGAAATGACCCATCGCATGGCATTGATAGATTTTTCCATTATTTCCAACAAATCAGGATGTGCCTCAGAAATGGTACTTTTTAACACGTCCATATAAGCTTCGCGAACTTCTGTATTCACATTAAATTTCGATACTCCCAATTTAATACATTGATGAACCATTGATTCCGGCAAACCGCTAGCACCGTGCATCACTAACGGCACTGAAACAGCAGCCCGGATTTTGGCCAGACGAGGAAAATCTAGTTTTGGTTCGCTGAAATATTTGCCGTGAACGTTACCAATTGTTACGGCTAAAAAATCCACCTTCGTTTCTTTGATAAACTCTACTGCTGCTACTGGATCGGTCATCCTTGCAGCTTTCTCATCGATTGTCAAACCGTCTTGCCTGCCACTAATTCTGCCGATTTCTGCTTCAACTGCCGCACCGTTAGCGTGGGCTAATTTAGTCATTTCCCGGCTAAATATTAAGTTTTGTTCGTATGGCAAAGGAGAACCGTCTGCCATAATGGATTTAATGCCGGCGGCTAGACCGATGTGAATGTCTTTTTCTGAGGTGCCGTGATCTAAGTGTACTGCGATCGGCACGAAAGATGTGCGCGCAGCTTTGAGGCACAGCGCGACTAAAGGCGATTTTCCATATAGGAGGGCGCTGGGGTGAAGTTGCAGTATAGCAGGACTGTGCAGCGCTTCAGCCGCTTTGATGACGGCTTTTACTCCTTCGAGGTTGTAGACGTTAAAAGCGCCGATCGCATAACCATTTCTCAAAGCCGTGTTCAGCAATTCGTTAGTTGAGGCGAGCATATAGTACCTACTTTAAAAACTTTTCTGAATGTTCATCATTCTATCAAAGTTTAAGGGCAAACTCAGCTTAATTTGTATTTATTTTAATTGCGAATTCTTCGGCTAGCATTTATTCTGACTGTCGAGCATTATATCAAAGTTCAAGGGCAAGCTCAGCTTAATTTGTGTTTATTTTAATTGCGAATTCTTCGGCTACGATTTATGTGAGGTGCATTTATTCTTGGGTAAGGTGCAGCGCACCAAACAAATAGTAGGGTGCGCCTAGCGCACCTTACTCCTAGAGTGATTTACTATGTTTGTGCGTTACCAGCGTGCAAACCGCACTCTTTTACGGTCGCTTCTTCCCACCACCAGCGACCTTCGCGTTCGTGTTGGTTAGGCAATATCGGCTTCGTACAAGGTTCGCAACCAATACTTACAAAACCGCGTTCGTGCAACTTGTTGTAAGGCACATCCAAAGCGCGGATGTATTCCCAAACCTCTGCCGAAGACCAGTTTGCTAAGGGGTTAAATTTAATTAATTCATGGTCGGGAGTGGAGAATGCAGTGTCAACTTCAATGACCGGAATACCGTTGCGGGTACTGGGACTTTGGTCTTTGCGCTGACCAGTAATCCAAGCATCGAGAGTATTCAGTTTGCGGCGCAGCGGCTTGACTTTCCGCACGCCACAGCATTCTTTGTGACCGTCTTGATAAAAACTAAACAATCCCTTTTCTTCTACTAGGGCTTGTACTTCTGCTGCATCGGGAAACATTACTTCTAATTTAATGCCGTAATGTTTTCTGACTTGATCCAAAAACTGATAAGTTTCTGAGTGCAATCGTCCGGTGTCTAGGGTGAAAACGCGGAAATTATTAGTGATTTTTGAGGCCAGATCGATCAGAACTACATCTTCAGCCCCGCTGAAAGAAATGGAGATATTGTCAAAATTTTCTAGGGCAAATTTGAGAATGTCTCGCGGTGTTTTTTGACTGTATTCTGCTTCTAGCGTGGCAATGTTGAGATTTCTTTGGATGGCAACCATATTTTCGGATTTTCGGTGTTCTTTTCCTCTAGCCCTTTATTATAGCCGATCGCTGTCTCTCCCTCACCGACTAATTTGACAATCAAGCAATGTCGTCCGGGGCCCCCGGATTCATCCGTGAAACGAGAAAAAAGCTCCGACTGCTCATCACCCGCCCCCGGATTTATCAGTGGGAGCGCTTTCTTCAATTCTAAAATCTAAAATCTAAAATCTAAAATCTAAAATCGATTGACCGCATCTTCCAGCAGTCTTTTCGGCTGGGTCCACAATCAAGCTCAAGGATGGCGATCGCCTGCTGGTAGTAGTTTTGGTGAACTCAACACTCCTCGACTGTGTAAAATGGGACTATCGCGCGGTCAATTTATTTGGCCCCCAAATTATAAATTACAGATAATAAAATTCTTTAAATGTCATTGTTACCATCCTCAAATTAAGCTTGTATTATTAATTACAAAATAGCGCTAGCTCAAAAATATAGCGCTGTATATTAAGTGAACAAAGTTTCTCTCAACACCAGTATTTACCGCCCAATATCTACTTTTAAGTGGCTGTTATTTGCGCTAATTAAATAAATTAACCAGCATTATTTAGGAATGCACTTAACTAGATAAGTGGGAACAAATCTAAAAAAAATACGTAGAAAATCCCGCTTTGGTACCCAGTCGCTCCTTCTACTAAGAGCTGTTGGTTTTAACACAGCGCTTTACAAGAATTAATTACTAATTGCCGATTACTTTATTCAGAGCGATTCCGTTAGTAAAGTAAATTTTTATCGCTTTTTATCCCTGACAGCTAACCTTCAGCCATACGATCGGCTATATTGTATTTGGAAGTACATTAATTTGTCCGCAAAGCGGTCTAGTCCCATCGCCATCGGTCGCGCTAGCTTCTGAATAAACGTAGTCCGCTGTCAATAACAGCAAGGAAGTGTGGAATCATGTCCAAAATTTTAGTAGTGGACGACGTTAAGAGCGAACTAGAAATCATCTGCCGCATTCTTCAAGATGCCGGATTGGATGTGATCCGGGCAGGTGACGGCGAAGAAGCGATCGCCATGATCCGCAAAACCCCTCCAGCTTTGGTCGTTTTAGATGTAGTGATGCCACGAATGAACGGGTTTGAAGTGATCAGAGAATTGCGGGGCGATCGCGCAACTGCCAAATTGCCCGTAGTATTTTGTACTCATAAAAACACCGAGATCGATAAAGCTTGGGGAACTGATTTAGGCGCCGACGCTTATGTCAGCAAACCCTTTGAACCTCAGCAACTCGTAAACATCGTGCAGCGCCTGCTATCTGCGTAAACAAAATATAAAGTGCTCGGCAGCGTTCCCAAAAATATTATACCGACAAACCCCGTTTTTTTAAAGAAACTGGGTTTTTGAATTCCATAAAAGTTTTATATTTAATGATAGCAACCTGCTTATTTGCCCAGCCGCGATTTATTTAACAGAAACATTTGACGCAGCAAAACAGATCCAGAAAAACTAGATTGGCGATCGACTTTAGGGTCAAAGCAAAATTCTAATTTGTAAGCTACACTATAAATTAAAAATAAGCCATGAAAATAAATGCTCCCCCCGCTGGGGGCAATCAGACAAGTATAACAAAGCAATTTCTCCTGTTCGGTCAAGGAGGCAGTCTGTTCGCCATAGAATTAGAGGCAGTGCGGGAAGTCCTTTCCCTCAAGGAACAACCGATTTCTCTGGTTCCCAACACCCTGCCATTTTTGCTGGGATTAACTAACTTGCGGGGCGAAATCTTAGCAGCAGCAGACTTCGGACTGTTCGTCGGTATTGAGTCGGTTGACATCTACCACCCAAACAGCCGCATCTTAGTTGTAGAAGCGCCCGATCCGCGAGACGTGAGATTGTTGTCGAGAATCCGCCTGGGATTAGCCGTCTCCCGCGTCGAAGGAGTTTTACCTCTCCATCCCGATCGCATTGTCTCAGCACTAGATGTGAGTCCCGACCTAGCTCCCTTCTTAAAAGGTCTGTACAATGCCGAAGGACGCTTGCTAATGATTGTGGATGTAGAAGCGATCGCCCATTCCGAACGCTGGTAATTAAACAGTTGAGAGTTGACAGTTGAGAGTTGAAAAAGGAAGAATATGGAGTAAATCTAAAATCTAAAATCTACTGAGTTACCAACTATAAATTTTCTCATGAAACTTCTCTATACCTGGATCGCAACGACTTTCACCCTGACATTGCCTGACTTCTCCCCATCGCTGGTAGCTGGGGCTGCTAATGTCATCATTTCTGGATGTTACTTTGCCATCGCTTGGCTAATCAGCTTAGCTATGTGGCGAAACCGTCAATTCGGGTTCGACATCTTCGCCACAGTCACAGCAGGCATATTTTGGAGCTGCGCTTTCGGCCACAGCGGCCACGCTGCCGAATACCTAGGACTGCCGCACTCTGCGGTAGTGCAAACTGTGTTCGATTGGATCACTGTAATTGCGGCGATCGCTTTTTTGAGTTTGTCCAACCGCTACGGCTTCTTAGTAGGTTCCACCCGCATCCTTAACGCTAAAAAACAAACAGAACAAGCGCTGAGCGAAACAACCCAGCGATTTCACGCAATCTTTGACCAAGCTTTTCAAGCGATCGCATTATTGGAGGCAGACGGTACTCTGATCGAAGCCAATCAGACAGCGCTAAAATTGGGAGATTTCCCAGCATCAGAAGTGCAGGGGCTGAAATTTTGGCTGACACCAGGGTGGGCATCATCCCCAACCAACCAGCAGCGCCTAAAAACGAACATTAAACAAGTTTCTGCCGGGAATTTTGTCCGGGAAGAATACGAAATTACCGGAGCTAACAACCAGGTAACAGTAATTGACTTGTCATTTAAGCCACTGTTAAATGCAACAGGAGAAGTATTTCAAATCCTCGCAGAAGGCCGGGAGATTACCAAGCGCAAACAAGCCGAATTCGCATTGCAGCAGCTAAGTGCAGAACTAGAGCAGCGAGTGAATGAAAGAACCGAGCAGATCCTGCAAACTAACGCACAATTGGAACAGGAAATTCGCGATCGCACCGCAGTCCAAGAGCAATTAAAAGCCTCAGAACAATTCTTAAACAACATCCTCAACGCCATCCCAGACCCGATTTACGTCAAAGACGAACAGCACCGCTGGTTAACATTAAACGATGCCTTTTGTCAATCCCTGGGTCGCAGCAGATCAGAACTAATTGGCAAATCCTACGATCAGTTTTTGCCCAAAGAGGAAGCAGAGATATATCGAGAAAAAGACGAATTAGTTTTTTTGACAAATAGCAGCAGCGAAATCCAAAAAACCCTCACAGACCCAGCAGGAAATACCCACTTTTTCTCCGCCAAAAAATCAACATTTGTAGATGCCTACGGCAGGAAAGTCCTCGTTTGCGCCATGAGAGATATCACCAAGCGCTTGCAAATGGAAGAACAACTGCGGCACACACTCACAGAAGCAGAAAGCTCCCAAAACTTGCTCCGCACAGTCATTGACGCTACCCCAGACTGCATCTTCGTCAAAGACCAAAACTTGCGCTACACCCTAGTCAATGAAGGTTTCGCCGCCGCCTTCGGCAAAACTCAAGCAGAAATTATCGGCAAAGACGACGCAGAAATCGGCATATCGGTTGATGACATCTTCCCCAACTTCCACGCCGAAACCGATTCCCAAAACCAAATCCAAAACTTCCGGGCCGACAAGCACCTCGCGCCGGGCTCCAGCGACTTAGGCACCTTAGCCGACGGCAAAGTACACACCTTCGACACCCAGAAATTGCCCCTCAAAGATGCAGAAGGCAACATTTTAGGAATGCTCGGCTTGGCGCGCGACATCACACAGCGCCGCAAATCTGAAGAAGAACTATTGCGGTTCAAAGCAATTTTAGAAACTACAACAGACTGGGTAGGCATCGCCGACACCCAACAGCGCACCATTTATCTCAACCGCGCAGCCAGAGAAATGTTGAGAGTTGGCGAGGACTCAGATTTAGCCGCAGTCAGCATTTCCGACCTAACATCGCCCAAAAGTATCGACACTATTATCAACGTCGGCATCCCCGCAGCTTGCCGGGACGGGGCGTGGAGTGGCGAGACAATTTGGCAAACTTTAGACGGCAAAGAAATACCAGTTTCTCAAGTAATTATTGCCCATAAATCCGAGAATTCAGAAGTTGAATTTGTCTCAACGATCGCCCGCAACATTACAGAACGCAAACGCACAGAAGAAGCCTTGCAGCAGAACTTGCAAATGCTCGATCTTGCCAGCGATGCCTTGATCGTTCGGGATATGAATGGCACGATTAATTATTGGAGTCAGGGAGCCGAACGGATGTACGGCTGGACAAAAAAAGAAGCCTTGGGGAAACTTACCCATACTCTATTGCATAGCATTTTCCCCCAGCCTTTAGCAGCTATTTCGGCACAATTAGAAGAGCAAGATTATTGGGAAGGAGAATTAATTCACACTACCAATTCGGATACCAAAATCACCGTATTCAGTCGCTGGAATTTGCAGCGAGACGAACAGGGAAAACCCAAAGCAATTTTAGAAACCAACAAGGATATCACTGCGCGCAAGCAAGCCAAAATCGAAAAGAAAAGATTGATTGCGATCGTAGAAAGTAGTTCGGATTTTATCGGTACGGCAACCCTGGAGGGAGAGGCAACATACCTGAATCCCGCTGGAATGAAACTCGTAGAATTGCCAAATATTGAAGAAGTCAAAAGCAAAAGTGTTTATGACTTCTTCTCATCAGAAGATGCTAAAACCTTAAAAGAAGAAATCCTCCCGGCTACTGTGCGAGACGGTTTTTGGCAGGGCGAATTCCGCTTGAGGAACTTTCAAACCGGTGAAGACTTTCCGGTTGACTTCACCCTATTTACCGTCAAACACCCAGAAACCGGCGAGCCTATGGGCCTAGCTACAGTTACTCGCGACATCAGCGATCGCAAACGTGCACAAGAGATGCTGCGCGATCGCGAAAGACTATTCCGAGCCATTTTCGACCAATCGTTCCAATTCATAGGTCTGCTCAAACCGGACGGCACCGTTTTGGAAGCCAACCAAACAGCCCTGGCCGCCGCAGGCCTGCGGAGCGAAGAAATAATAGGCACTCCGTTTTCCGAAACCCTGTGGTGGCAGATTTCCCCGGAAACCAAGCAACAGATACGAGAAGCGATCGCCCTCGCCGCAGCCGGCGAGGTAGTCCGTTACGAAGTGGATGTGCTAGTTGCCAACGGTGCAGTAGCAACCGTTGACTTCTCGATCAAGCCGATCGTAGACGACAGTGGCAAAGTCTTGATGCTAATTCCAGAAGGCCGCGACATTAGCGATCGCAAAGCCCTAGAACGAGAATTAGTTTTGCGTCAAAGTCGCTTTGACGCATTTTTCGCAGCCGCCCCCACCTCAATGTGTATTTTTGACCAGCAGTTGCGCTTCGTGCAAGTCAACGAGAAATTAGCGGAAACCACCGGCTTCTCAGTTGCCGAACACCTCGGTAAGACGCTGAGGGAAGTTGTACCCGAAATGAGCGATAACCTAGACCCGCTGGTGCAGCAGGTTCTCGCCACCAACCAACCGTTGTTAAACCTTGAGGTGTCGGGCTCGCTCTTCCACGAACCGGGCGTCGTACGAGATTGGCTGGTGTCATACTTTCCTTTGCCCGGATCTGAGGGCAAACCCATCGGTATCGGGAGTGTGGCGATCGAAATTACCGATCGCAAAAAAGCAGAAGTAGAGCGCGATCGATTTTTTACCCTTTCCCTAGACTTGATTTGTATTATAGATTTTGAAGGCAAATTCAAGCGCATCAATCCGGCTTGGGTAACAACCCTCGGCTACAAGGCGCATGAAATCGAAGACAACTATTTTATCGATTTCGTCCATCCAGACGATCACGAATCAACCCTAGAAGAAGCGGCAAAAATAGCCACCGGCGTCGAAACAAAGTCTTTTGAAAATCGCTACCGCTGCAAAGACGGTTCCTACAAATGGCTGTCGTGGAAAGTGCGACCAGAAACCGAACAAAAGCTCATGTATGCAGTGGCTCGCGACGTTACCGAAAGCAAACACGCGATGGTGCAACTGGAAACAACAACAGCCCAATTAGCCAATTCCGAACAGCAATTTCGGCAACAAAGCAATCTCTTGCAACTGCTAATAAACAGCATTGGCGACGGCATAATTGCTGCCGACGAAAATAGCAATTTTATTTTGTTCAACCCCGCCGCCCAAGATATGTTTGGCATGGGTGCGACAGATGCTGTTCTCAACGAATGGTCGGCAAAATACGGTTTATTCTTGCCTGATACCGTAACTCCCTATCCCCCAGCCGAAATACCTTTAGCGCGCACGGTTCGAGGAGAAGCCGTTGACGAAGTAGACCTTTTCACCCGCCACGCAGGGAAGCCAGAGGGCCTGTGGGTGAAAGTTAACGGCCGGCCGCTCAAAGACGAAACGGGGGCACTTAAAGGCGGCGTAGTCGTTTGCCGCAACGTCACCGAACAAAGAGCATCCCAGGAGCGAATGCAGCAGTTGGCAGAGACACAGGAACGCTTGCTGCAAGAACTCAAAACGCGGCAAAATGCCCTAGACGAATCGGCGATCGTCAGCGAAACTGATCTCCAAGGCATGATTAGCTACGTCAACGACAGATTCATTGAAATCTCCGGTTACAGCATGGGAGAACTCCTGCACCGCAACCACCGCCTCGTCAATTCCGGCTACCATCCCAAATCATTTTTTGAAGAAATGTGGGTGACACTTTCTCGCGGTTTGGTGTGGAAAGGGGAAGTCAAAAATCGACGCAAAGATGGCTCGTTTTACTGGGTAGATTCGACGATATCTCCCATTTTTGATACCACCGGCACAATAATTAAATATATCGCCATTCGCTTTGACATCACCGAGCGCAAAGAAGCAGAAGAACGACTAGAAAAATTGGCAGCAGAACGTAAAGCTGAAGCTGATTCTCTGACGCAGCAAGTCCTTAAATTGTTGGGAGAAATTAAAGGGGCGGCTCAAGGCGACTTGACAGTCAGGGCGGAAGTGACTAACGACGTTTTAGGTGCTGTCGCCGACTCTTTCAACTTCTTAATCGGTTCTCTGCGGAAAGTGGTAACGGGAATTCAAACTTTAGCTGAACAGGTAACATCTGCCACCGACGAGTCAATTAACAATACCAGTCAACTCACCCAACAGGCAGAAATTCAAGCAGCAAAAATATCTGCCATCATGCGCGAAATCGAGCGGATTGTGAATTCGATCCGCGACGTGCGGGATGTTTCAGTGCGCGCTGAAACCGTCGCCCAGCAGTCTTCTCACACGGCTGAAGTCGGCGGTATGGCTGTCGATCGAGCTGTCGAAGGCATTAACGGGCTCCGGTTGACGATCGCCTCTACCTCGAAAATGATGAAGCGTTTGGGCGAATCTTCGCAGCAAATTGGCAAAATTGTGACTTCGATTTCTCAACTTGCTTCGCAAACTAATTTATTAGCTCTGAATGCTACTATTGAGGCGGCGCGAGCCGGCGAACAAGGTTTAGGCTTTGCAGTTGTCGCCGAAGAAGTGCGGAAATTAGCAGAAAGATCCGCCGGCGCTACTGAGGAAATCTCCGAAATTGTCGGTACAATTCAAGAAGAAATCAGCCGCGTGATGAAGGCAATGGAATCGGGGACGCTGGAGGTAGTGGAAGGCACTAAGCTGGCAAGCGAAGCTAAAACTCACCTCAATGCCATCATCGAAGTTAGTCGAGAAATGAATGCTTTGGTGCAGAATATTACTCGCGCATCTGCCAAGCAAACTGTTTCGGCTGAGGAAGTTTCTAACAGTATGCAGCAAGTCAACGAGATTGCTAATACGACCGCACAAAAAGGTGCGGATGTCAAGGCTTCTTTGGACGAGCTGTCTGGTTCTCTGGGCCAATTGCAAAAGTCGGTGGCAAATTTCCGCAGTTAGTTCAGTTGACAGTTGACGTAAGTGTTCAGGGGGGGTACGAAGTTAATAGGGTTTGGGACACTATTAAACCCCTAAGTTTGAACTTAGGAGGCTAAGTCAAGTGATTTTATCGCCTGAAACCCTTATTCTCTCGTTACCCCCCTGAACACTTACCAGTTGACAGTTGACAGTTGACTGTTGACAGTTGACAGTTATACGACTCACTAATAACTATCGTTGTTGTCGGGGCGGGTTGACAAATATCCTGAATGCGAATTTATAGATAATCGTGAACCCACCCGGGCAACAATTACAGTTAAATAACGGGACATCATATATAAAAAAACTGCCAACAGTTAACAGTCAACAGTCAACAGTCAACAGTCAACAGTCAACAGTCAACAGACAACAGACTAATATGAATGATGACGATTTAAACGAATTAATAGATGCTTTTACCGCAGAATGCGAAGAGTTTCTTCAGTTAATGGAGACGAATCTGCTGGCGATGGAAGCTGCGGGTTTGAAAGAGCGACAAGCGGCAGTTAAAGAAATGTTTCGGGCGGCTCACTCGATTAAAGGTGCGGGTTCGATGTTGGGCTTTCAAAACGTATCGGCGGCGGCTCACACGCTGGAGGACTGTTTTGTCATTTTGCGCGATCGCACAGACTTGTCGGCTCTGGAACCGACTACTGTCACTGTTTTGCTGCAAGGGGTGGATGCTCTCAAAAAGATTACGATCGAATCAGTTCAACACTCGGATGTCACCACTCCGGATCAAACGGAAAACTTGGAGGCGATCGCCCAAATTTTCGCTCAGTTCCAGGCTAAGTACGGCAAGTCAGAACAGTTGCCACCCCCCGCAGCCAGCCAATCGGCAGCCCCGGAAACCCTGAAACTGATTTTTGAACACGATTTACTCCCACTCTTCAATCGCCTGGAAACCGAGATTTCTCAAGCTTCTGAGGCAGATTTGGCAAAAAGCGTGACCGCCCTCAACCAGGTTTACTATCAACTCTCCGGTTTGGCTGGAATGCTGCAATTGCCGGATTTTGGGAAAGTCGCCCAACCCCTGAGAGATTTGATTGACTCTCCAGACTTGACTCTACAACGGTTGCAATCCGAGGGTTGGACGATCGCCCAAAACTTGCAAACCGCACGCCAACAAATATTGGAAGGAAAGGCGATCGAAGTCCCCAAAATCTCCCCGTCCCCCACTCCCCCTCCCTCCCCGTCCCCCAGTCCCCCCGAAATCCCAGCCTCCCCCACACTTCCAGCCTCCCCCTCTCCCCCAGCCCCCAGCGCGCAAAGGCCGACAATTCGCGTAGACTTAGAACGCTTAACTGAATTGGTGAATCTAGTCGGAGAATTAGTCATCAACCGTACAAATTTAGAACTTCAAGAATCCGAGCTGCGCGGCGAAGTCAAGCGCATCCGGCGCAGTATCATAGATTTGAACCAATTCGGCGGTCAGTTGCGAGAAGAATACGACAGACTGAGTTTTGCAGAGTGGAGAGGGGGAAACGGGAACTCTGGATTGGGAAAACTTGCTGCTGCAGAAACAGAATTCCCCATGATTGCTAACGGCAAATCCTCTCCGGTTCATGCTCACTTCGATATCTTAGAGATGGATCGTTATACAGAGTTCCACTCGACAGCCACAGAAGTCATCGAAACTGCCCAAGCAATTTCTCAATCCGCCACCAAATTAGACACCTTAGCCATGAAATTCGAGCGCAGTACCGACCAACTGCGCCGCATTACCGAACAACTACGCAGCCGCGTCATGCAGTTGCGAGTCGTGAGTTTCAGTCGCGCCGTCGATCACTTGCCCAGAGCGCTTCGGGAGATGTGTCTCACATACGATAAGGAGGTCAACCTGCTGCTAGTGGGAAGAGATACCAAAATTGACGAAAGTTTGCTGGATGCTTTGCGCGACCCCTTAATACACTTAGTGAGAAACGCTTTCGACCACGGCATCGAAATGCCCGAAGTTCGGCAAGCAAGCGGCAAGCCCGCCAGCGGTCAAATAGAAATAGAAGCGCGCCACCAAGGCGGCCAAACTATTATTACTGTCGCCGATGACGGCAAAGGCATTGACCCGGAAATGATTCGCCGTAAAGTTGTCACAAAGGGTTTGGCTACGGAGGAACAAGCTCAAGAATTTTCCATTGCCGAACTCTACGATTTTCTGTTTTGGCCGGGTTTCAGCACTACAGAAGGGGTCAGCGACCTTTCGGGGCGGGGAGTCGGGCTCGACGTGGTGCGAACAAATTTGCGGACTGTGCGGGGGACTGTGAAGGTAGACTCTCGCCTGGGAAAAGGTACGAGTTTTATCATCAAACTGCCGCTGCTGCTGTCGATTACTGATGCACTGATGGTGAGGACAGATCACAATAAAATAGCAGTGCCGCTGGATGCAGTCGAGGAAATTCTGCACATTAAAGCCTCGGAAGTTCACATCGCCGGCAATCAGCCGATGCTGTGGTGGCGAGAGGAATTTATTCGTTTGGTGAGGATGCAAGATTTGCTCGAATACAGCGTCCTCCCGCCGGATGCCCCCTCTCCTGACCCTTTGGCCCAAGACGAAATTCCCGTCCTGGTTTTGGCTTCTACCGAAGGAATGCTGGCGGTGGCAGTGGAACGGCTGATTGGCCAGCAGGAAATTGTGGTTAAACCTTTGCCACCGCCTCTATCCAAGCCTCGCGGGATTTTGGGGAGTACAATTTTGGGAGACGGGCGCGTGGTGAATATTCTGGATGTGGACGATTTGGTGGGCCAACCTGTGGCAAATAGTTCGATCGCCGAGATGTCCGGTAAAGTGCAGGAGATACCGCCGAGTTCGAGTCAGTCACCGCAGATTTTGATAGTGGACGATTCCTATACAATTCGGCAGTTGCTGTCTCTGACGCTGACTCGTGCTCGCTACCGGGTGGTACAGGCTAAAGACGGCGTAGATGCCCTGGAAAAGTTGCAAAATGGTCTTGATTGCAGTTTGGCGATCGTGGATATTGAAATGCCTCGGATGGATGGATTTGAATTCTTGCGAGCGATCAGATTGACCGAGCGGTTTGCTAAGATTCCCGTAGCCATGCTGACATCCCGCAGCGGCGAAAAACATCGGCAAATGGCAATGGAATTAGGCGCAAATCAATATTTCACCAAACCTTACAGCGAAGCCCAACTTTTACAAGCTATCCCCAAATTAATCCACCACTCAATAATTTAATCCACAATCTCAAATTTCCCATCAAATAATCCCTAATCTCAAACACAACTTAGGCAAAAAGTAATTGAATACGCAAATTCTAGTGGGAAGCTACGCAGCCGACTCACCTATTAAAATCCAATATCTAAAATCTAAAATCTAAAATCCAATAATATTCAATCCAATAATATTCACTCTAAAATCTAAAATCTAAAATCGCATGACTCACGCCAATTACAATCGCCGCTTTCGGAGCAAGAAACAAGCTACTGTTAGAATTGCCCCTAAAAAATTTGTTTCCTTTGAAATAGGGAATATTTACTATGCTGTTCCTATTGAACGAGTGGAGCGCATTGTTAAAAACTTTAATTCCTACGGCACTTTACCTAGCGGTAATAGTTTATTGCGGCATCAAGAAGAATTGATTACCATAATTAATTTATCCACAATATTTCCCAGCAGTCCGAGCATTTCTGAGTACAAATACCTGATTATTTGTACCTTAAATAAAAGCGATCGGTTGGGGATTCCCCTTCCTGATATGCCAAAAATTTTGGAAATTACCGAAGAAAGCTTCTGCGAGATTCCCGAATTGTACCGTCAACAGCAACTGCCTCCGGTAATAGAAAAGTTAATTCGCGCACCTGATGGTTCCGAAGTTTTTTATCTAAATTTTGATTTATTTAGCGAAATGTAGAGTGTGAACTTTTCGAGTTATTATACCATATAAATGGTATTTTTGCAAACAAAAAGTTATTGATTTATGAAAAAACTCACAATAATGTCGATCGCGCTACTAATTTTTGCAGGAACTCTCGGACTGCCGAAGGTGGGGCTGCAACTAAGTGCGATCGGGCAAATAGAAACACCCCAACCAATCCAAACACCGCAACCCATCCCAACACCCCAACCCATCCCAACACCGCAACCCATCCCAACACCTCAACCACAAACACCCCAACCAATCCAAGCACCCCAACAAATCCAAACACCCCCAATACAAACACCCCAACCAAAAGCAAACGACCCCAAAAAACTCGGCTACGTCTCCCCAGAATTTGCCGAAAATTTCTCCCAGCAACAAATCGACCAAATCAACGCCAACGTCGAAACGCTGCTGCTAACTCAAAGCTGCTCCCGCTGCGACCTCCGAGCCGTAAAATTAGTTAACATTAACTTAAAAAATCCCATCCTTACAGGATCAGATTTATCAGATGCCAACCTCAGCGGTAGTCGCTTCGAGATCTCAGATTTTGTCAACACCAATCTAGCTCGCACAGACTTAAGCGGAGCCGAATTAGTAGGAGCGAGAATCAGCAACGCTAACCTCAGAAAAGCTAACTTGACAAAGACAAATTTAGACGGTGCAGACTTGCGATTTTCCGACTTGAGAGATGCCAATCTTTCCGATGCCAACCTCCGCAATGCTAATATAGATGGCGCTAGTATCGATCGAGCAAGTATGGCCGGCACCACAATGCCAGACGGCAGAAAAAATAATTAATAATAGAGGTAGTCTTATGTCGCCGATTAAACAACGCCTTCTCGAAGCGATCGAACGGACTCCTGAGCCACTTTTAGAGCAAACGCTGGCATTTCTGGAATTTTTGACCAGTCGGACACAATCCGCGATCGCCCCAGACTTCGACTCAGATTTTGACTCAGATACCGACTCCAACGAGCAAATCCTCGCCGATCTGAAAGCCTCCCTCCACCAAGCCAAAGCGGGACAAACCTTTCCCATATCCGAACTCTGGGACGGTATCAATGTCTGATATGTCAGTCCAAGTCACATTCACGGTACTCTTCAAACGTCGCCTCAAAGGACTCGCTAAAAAGTATCGCCAAATTCAAACCGATATTCAGCCAGTCCTTGATGAGCTTATCCAAGGAAACTTCATAGGAAACCAGATTACAGGGACTTAATACACCGTTTACAAAGTCCGGGTAAAAACAGTGATGCCCAAGTTGGTAAGAGCGGCGGTTATCGCTTGATTTATCAAGTTGAATCACCGACTCAAGTTGTTTTACACCTGATTTACTCGAAATCAGAACAAGAAAATGTCTCCGCCAAGGAAATCCAAACTGCGATCGCAGAATACCAAGCGAACCCAGACGAATAAGCCATTTTTCCAATCTAAACGCTTGCCCTTCTTGCTCTTTGAGGCGCTCGCTGTCATCGTCAAAATCCGTGTCGTGCCTTCCTTCAATTCTATTCAAACAGCCAAAAACCTCTGAATCACCTCATCACTTAACTCGCTAGTGCTTCCAGAAGCCACAATCCCGCCTTTTTGCATAGCATAATACCAGTCAGCTTGCCGCACAAAATGCAAATGTTGCTCCACCAACAAAACAGAAATTCCCCTAGTGGCAACCACACGGCGCACCGCAGCTTCAATATCTAAAATAATCGAGGGTTGAATCCCCTCCGTCGGTTCATCCAAAACCAGCAATTTCGGCTCACCCATCAAAGCCCTAGCAATAGCTAACTGCTGCTGCTGTCCCCCGCTCAAATCACCTCCCAGGCGATCGAGCATAGTTTTCAAAACGGGAAATAACTCAAAAATTTCATCAGGAACTTCAGGATTTTTGATTTTGGTTGGTTTAGCTTCCAAACCTAACAATAGATTTTCTTTTACCGTCAAACGGGGAATAATTTCGCGTCCTTGAGGCACGTAACCAATGCCCATTTTAGCCCGCTGGTGAGTCAACTTAGAAGCAATAGATTCGCCACCAAAAGCAATAGTGCCACTGCGCGGTTGCAGCAACCCCATAATCGTTTTTAGCATAGTAGTTTTGCCCACACCATTGCGGCCGATCAAGCAAACCATTTGCCCTGCCATGACGCTTAAATCGACATCGCGCAAAATGTGACTTTCACCGTAATAAACATTCAAATTAGAAACTTGTAGCATAATTATTTACTGTTGACTGTTGACTGTTGACTGTTGACTGTTAACTGTTAACTGTTAACTGTTGACTAATAACTATTCTTCCGGTTTTCCCAAATATACCTCAATTACCCGATCGTCATTTTGCACCTCATCCATAGTCCCCTCGCACAAAACCGCACCCTGATGCAACACCGTCACCTGCCGCGCAATTTGCCGCACAAACTCCATATCGTGTTCAATTACCAACACCGAATGACTTTCGGCCAGCGAAATTAGCAACTCTCCAGTTAACATCGTTTCCTCATCCGTCAAACCCGCCACAGGTTCATCTACCAACAACAAATCAGGAGATTGAGCCACTAACATTCCAATTTCCAACCATTGCTTTTCCCCGTGAGAAAGCAAACCAGCCGAAACATCAGCTTTAGCAACTAAACCAATTGTTTCTAACAAACCGGAAACCGTGCGTTTTTCAGTAGCAGAAGCAGGCTTAAATAAAGTAGAAAAAACATTTTTATGGCGGCTGCAAGACAATTCCAAATTTTCGCGCGGCGTTAAATTCAAGTAAACTCGCGGCGTTTGAAACTTGCGACCAATTCCCAAGCGCGAAATCCTATCTTCCGACAACTTTCGCAAATTTTGTCCCTTAAATAATACCCTGCCCTCTGTCGGCTGCACTTTCCCCGTAATCGAATCGAGAAAAGTTGTTTTCCCCGCACCGTTAGGGCCAATGATAACTCGCAGTTCGCCCGCATCCATGCTGAAATTTAAACCGTTGATAGCTTTAAAACCATCAAAACTAACAGTCAAGTTTTCTATTTCTAAGACTTTTCCATTCATAATTAGCAATTAACTCACTAATGAACAACAACCGATACCGCTTGTAGGTGCGGAGAGCAAATATCCTCCCTTACTACGCAGATTTTCTGCCCTTCCGTGGCACCAGCATTTCTCCTTTTTGCTGGCAGTTTACTCTCAAGTAAAACTGCTAGAACTGCTCGACATTGGAGGCGGAGCTGCTGCTAAAATGCGTTCAGCTAACTTCGAGAGTGGCAAACTTTGCACATATACTTTACCAGGCCCAGTCATCTTTGCCAAAAACAAGCCTTCACCTCCAAATAAAGCATTTCTAAACCCGCCAACAAATTGAATGTCGTAGTCTACTGTGGAGGCAAAAGCTACTAAACAGCCGGTGTCTACTCGTAACACTTCGCCAACGCCCAGATTTTTCTCAACTATTGTTCCTCCCGCATGAACAAAAGCTAGCCCGTCACCCTGCAATTTTTGCAGAATAAAACCTTCTCCGCCAAAGAAACCGGCACCGAGCCGCTTGGTAAAAGCTACCTCAATTTCAATGCCGTTGGCCGCACAGAGAAATGAGTCTTTTTGACACAAAAATTTACCGCCAAGTTGGCCTAAATCTAGGGGAATTACTTTACCTGGGTATGGGGCGGCAAAAGCTACGCGGGCCTTGCGATTTCCGGCGTTGACAAAGGTGGTAATGAAAAAACCCGCTCCTGTCAGCATTCGTTTGAAACCTTGAAATAAGCCGCCGCCTGTGGATGTTTGCATTTGGATGTCGCCTTCCATGTATGTCATGGTTCCAGCTTCAGCCCTGACGCCTTCTCTGGGGTCGAGTTCAATCTCGATGAGTTGCAAATCGTCGCCGTAGATTTTGTAGTCGATAATATCTGCCATCTGTTTTTCCTCAATTTAAAGGACGAAGCTGCTTGCTACTGATATCTAAGAATCGTGAATTAAATGATTTGCATAAGCCTGTGGGATGGGCGTCTCGCCCGTCTATAAGGGACGGGCGAGACGCTCATCCCACAAGAACAATTAAAATTGCAGGTTATTTAATTCTCATTCCTAAGTAGGTGGACATATATATTGCATCTTCTCATAGAAAAACGCAGCTTTTCCCAAGTCTATGGCGATTACTTCGTTCCTCGCTGCCTGGTGACATTGATTTGTGTCAACCTCCTTCTAAATTACACAATATTTTTCCACTCAATGTTCAAGTTCTTCTTTTTCGCGCTGCACTTGGGGGTCTTGTTCCAGGCTGGGGTAAGTAGATACGTACTTCGGTCTTCTGAACAAGCTGCGGATTTGGTCAAAACTTTGATGTTGCAGCCATCCGACTAAGCCGTCGGGCAGCACTGTGACTACTATTAAGAATAGCGCGCCTTGGAAAAATAGCCACACTTCGGGAAATTGTTCGCTCAAGAAACTCTTGCCAAAGTTGACTAGCAGCGCTCCTAATATTGCTCCCGATAATGTGGCGCGACCTCCCACTGCTACCCAGATTACCATTTCAATTGAAAAGGCAATATCCATTGCTTTTGGGGAAATAATTCCGGTTTGTACGGTAAATAATGCGCCTGCAATCCCGGCTAAACCGGCGGAAATTGCAAAGACTAAAACTTTATATCCTGTGGGATTGTAACCTGAGAAACGCAGGCGCACTTCGTCGTCGCGAATTGCGACTAGCAGGCGGCCGAAACGCCCGCTGGTCAGCCACCGGCACAGGGCGTAAGTTGCTGCTAAAAATAGTATGGTGAGAATGTAAAAAATATATTGAGTATCTCGGTCATTTACTGTGGCTCCAAACAGGGTTTTAAAGTCGGTGAGTCCGTTGGTGCCGTTAATCAGTTTTTGCTGACCGTTAAAGAAGTTAAAAAATACAATGGTTGCTGCTTGGGTAAGAATTGAAAAGTAAACACCTCGAATTCGATTGCGGAATACTAAATAACCTAAAAGTGCGCCCAAGATGGCGGGGATGAGAACTACTGCTGCTGCTGATAAGGGAAATGAATAAAATGGTTGCCAAAACCAGGGGAGTTCGGTAACACCGTAGAGGTTCATAAATTCTGGCAATTGACTGCTGGCGGTTGGGGGAATTTGCAGTTTTAGGTGCATGGCGAAGGCGTAGCCGCCGATCGCAAAAAACACCCCATGCCCTAAACTAAGCAAACCTGTGTATCCCCAAATCAAGTCTATGCCGAGGGCTGCAATTGCTAGTGCTAAAAATCGCCCCAATTGATTGAGCCGAACGTCGGGGAGTATTCCTGGGATGAGTAAGATGAATGTAAGGGCGATCGCGCTGACAATTGCCACTTCTTTTAGCCAGGGTTTTTGATGTGTTTTCTGCATTTTTCGCTACACTCGCAGTTGTAATTTTTAATTTTCTACCGTCCGCCCTTTTTGCGGGAAAATCCCTCCCGGCTTCACTTGCAGAAAAGCCATAATTAAGGCGAATACCATTACTTTTGCCATGCTGGTTGTGGCGAAAAATGTGAAGAAGTCGGCTAAAGGCTTGATAGGAGCGAACATTAATGCTAAGGTTCCAGAACCGATCAGGTAATTGGCAGTGCCGATCGCGATCGCAGCAACTACAGTCCCCACAATCTTGCCGACACCGCCCACAACCACCACCATAAAGGTATCGACTATATAATTTTGTCCGGTATTTGACCCTACCGAACCGATCAAACTAATCGCGCACCCAGCGACACCTGCCAACCCCGAACCCAAAGCAAAAGTCAGCGCGTCTACTTGTTCGGTAGGAATTCCCAAACACGCACTCATGCTGCGATTTTGTGTCACGGATCTAATCCGCAATCCCCACACAGACTTTTGCAAAAATAGGTAAATTCCCGCCAAACAAATTCCGGTCAGAACAATAATAAAAATTCGGGCGTAGGGCAACTGAAAATTGCCCAGCGGTATGCCACCCCGCAACCATTTCGGTGCAGTTACGTCCACATTTTGAGCGCCAAACCAAGGTTGAGTTACTGCCAGTTTGTAAGTTTGCCCTAAAAAGGCGCTCACCGCCCAGGAAATACCCAAAGATAAAGGCAAAATTAGGGCGATAATTTTGTTGCGAATGCGCTCGAAATCCAGGCGAGATTTTAGCAACCGCAAACCGCCAAAAAACAGCAAACAAAACACCGCAATCGCAATTACCAGAACCCAACTGACGCTGCGGACAAACTGCTGCAAAATTAAACTTACACCCCAAGTTGCTAGCAGAGTTTCTAGTGGCCGCCCGTAAAGATAGCGAATCACTCCGCGTTCGAGAATTAATCCTACCAATGCAGCTACTAAAAAAGCTAGGGGAATTGCAAATAAAATATAGGTTTCAAATGCCAATCCTCCGATACCTTTGAAGACATTTTGCACCACGAAAGTTGTATAAGCCCCCAGCATCATCAGCTCGCCATGAGCCATATTAATCACGCCCATCAGCCCGAAAATAATCGCTAATCCCAGGGCTGCAATTAGTAAAACAGCGCCGATGCTAATGCCGTTAAATAAACCGTCCAATAAGCCCATCGCCACTTTGTATGCTCCTATTTTCTATCATATTTGGTGAATTATGTAATAGTAAGGTGGGCATTGCGCGCCCTAAAAACGCGGCTTTTTGTATAAAGGTAAGCTGGAACCTCAGCGCACCCACCGATGTGTTAGGTGAGCTATTAAATCGGGTAAAGGTACGAATGGTGCACCCTAAAGACGCGAGTTTTTGTATGAGGGGAAGGTGCGTCCTAAGCACCCGGAGCGACGTTTTAGGTGCGGAGTTATGTAAGGGTAAAGGTGCGCTACGCGCACCCCGAAAGAGTTGAAAATTTACTTAATTATGTACTCTTAAATTTGCCGCCTTTTTTGGGGTCAGACCAATCGCAAGCAAACCCTTTTGTTTCAGTTACAAACTGATTCCAAGGAATCGGCTTCACTGCTTCTGGTGTAGCAAAAGCGATGTTAAATAAACCGTCTTCTCTCACTTCGCCCAAGCGCACAAATTTAGAAATGTGGTGGTTGTTTTCCATCGTAACTTTGCCCTCCGGCGCGTCAAAGGTTTGACCCAAAGCTGCTGCCCGCACTTTTTCTAAATCGTCGGCTGTTCCTGCTTTCTCGACAGCTTGCTTCCACAGGTAAACCATGATGTAAGCTGCTTCCATCGGGTCATTTGTCACTCTATCTTTGCCGTATTTTGCCTTGAAAGCTTCCACAAATTTTGTATTAGCCGGAGATTCCACTGTCATGAAGTAATTCCAGGCGGCGTAATGGCCTTTAAGATATTCTACGCCGATCGCCTTTACTTCTTCTTCCGCAATACTGACAGACATTGACGGATATTTGTCCGGCCCCAAACCTGCACCCTGCAACTGTTTGAAGAATGCTACGTTACTGTCGCCGTTAAGAGAATTGAAAATGACGCCGCCGTCTGGCAAAGCTGCCTTAATTTTAGTAATAATTGGCGTGACTTCTGTCCCGCCCAAAGGAATGTAATCTTCCCCAACTAATTCGCCGCCTTTGGCTGCTAGCTGTGCCTTGATAATGGTATTTGCCGTGCGGGGAAAAACGTAGTCAGACCCGACTAAGAAGAATTTTTTGCCTTTATTTTCTAGCAGCCAGTCCACTGCTGGTTCGATTTGCTGGTTAGGCGCTGCCCCAGTGTAAAAGATATTCTTGGAACACTCTTGACCCTCGTATTGTACAGGATACCAGAGCATATGATTTTTTTCTTCAAATACTGGTAATACTGCTTTGCGGCTGGCGGATGTCCAGCAGCCGAAGACGGTGACAACTTTATCTTGGTCGATCAATTTTTTGGCTTTTTCGGCAAAAGTCGGCCAGTCTGAGTTGCCATCTTCTATTATTGCTTCGATTTGTTTGCCGAGGACACCGCCAGCTTTATTTATTTCTTCTATCGCTAATTGTTCGGCATCGACAACGCTTTTTTCGCTGATTGACATCGTGCCACTCAAGGAATGCAAAATTCCTACTTTGATCGTGTTTCCGCCCCCGGCTGCTGCTGGTGTAGTTCCTGTTGATGTGGGAGAAGCGACTGGAGTTGCTGTTGGAGTGGGAGTTCTACAAGCTTTGAGAAATAAACTTGATGTGAGGGTAGCAGAACCGTATAAAAGAAATTTCCGCCGATCAAATCGCTTTGTCATTTTTTCTTGTTACTCTTGAATAGATGAGTCAGATGATTGAGAATAATAACACATAGCGACTTGATATTAAGACTCGCTTCAGCAGACTGTTGTATTTTTAGCTACAAAACTTATTGTTTGTGACAAATTGAATGTTTTGTGGGGATTGAGGGCAACTGCAACAGAAACCGGGGCGGAAACCATGTTAGATTTTAGATTGACTGATGACATCAGGGTTGCGATCGCGGGCTTACCGGATTTTTTGGGAAAACCGGGTTTAAACACCAAAATACGTCTTTTCAGGAATTAGTGTGTAATTAGAAACCCGGTTTCTTTACATAAATTATCTTATTAATGATACCAGTTAGGTATAAACCGGGTCGATCGCACAAAATAGAAACCGGGTTTCTGGTTCTCCACAGATTATTAATGCTAGAACTTAAGCGGCAACCGGGTCGATCGCACACTCATAGGCGAGTATCAAAGCAGGTGACGATCGCACTTCGCTTTGAGTACGATCGTCACCTGTAGAAATGTCCCTGATTTATGGAGAATAGCGGACTCGAACCGCTGGCCTCTGCGGTGCGATCGCAGCGCTCTACCAACTGAGCTAATTCCCCTGATTGAGTTTTAATTTAGCATTTTAGATGCTGGATTGCCGAATCTAAAAGGCTTACAGGTCTTGCTTGCTCTAATGTTCGCAGACAGTCACCTACATTACCACGTAACTGCTAAAAACGTCAAGTGTTTTCCGCAGCCGGCTCAGTACGGACGATCGAGCAAAGTGCGGCCACTCTGTCCAACTCTAAATCAGCAAAATAGTCCACCGTCCAATTAGCTTGGCGCTGGATCATGTGAAACGGGTAAGTGTGAGTCACACCCGCTACCTGAATCCCCGCTTTTTTCGCCGCTTCAATCCCCGCAAAACTATCTTCTAGCGCCAAACACTCGATCGGTTGCAGGTTAAAGTCGGGATATTTCTGGTTGAGAAGTTCCACAGCCAATAGATAGCAATCGGGTGCTGGTTTGCTCGCCGTCAAGTCGTCGCCTGCGACAATTAACTCAAAGTTTGCTGCCAAACCGGCCCGATCTAACACCAATTCTATATCCGATCGCATTGCCCCGCTAACTACGGCCATTTTCAGTCCGGCGACCCGAATTTTGTCAATAAATTCTGCCAAACCCGGATAAATCGGCAGTTTCTCCAAAGTATCTATTTGAGCTTTGTAAGCTTCGGCCTTGCGCCGCAGCAGCCGATCGAGGTATGTTTCTGTCAGAAATCGTCCCCGGCGCTCCAGCAGTGCGGTAATGCAAGCGCGATTGCTCCTTCCCAAACAAACTTCTCGAACCTCCCCACGTTTGAGCTGGAGATTTTCATCGAGCATCAATCGATCAATTATTTTCTCGTGAATCGGCTCGTCATTAATAATAACGCCATTAAAATCAAATAAAACTGCTTTTAGAGTCATTAGTTATTAGTCATTAGTCATTAGTTATTAGTTATTAGTTATTATTCAGTCCGCGAAGGCGGACTTTGTTTGTGTTGCCCCGACTTCCAGTCGGTGGTTATTCTGTAAATCAAGCAGGAGCCGGAATGCCTGGTAAATCGCCATCAAAATCAGGAGTTCGATCGCCCCTATTCCACCCCCTCGCCACCTTTGCCTGTTCCAAATCTTCCCCAGGCAAAGGTTTCACACCCTGCGTCACCTGATTCGTCCACCAGTGTTCGCGAGTTTGCACCGCCGCGAATCCAGCCGCCCCCGCCCAAGCATCGAGGCTGCCAGCCGCGTAAGACTTTATATAAGGCTCTTCAAAGATATCAGTCAGCCACTCTGTCTGCCGCAAAGTTTTTTGGTTTCCGTCCAAAATTGCCACTTGTCCCCCAACCTTCAGCAGTCGGAAGCTTTCTCGCAAAATTGCCCGTGACACAGCAGGTGGCGTCTCGTGAAACAGCAAGGAAGCTGCGACTAAATCGAAGCTGCCATCGGCAAAAGCAACGCTTTCGGCATTTCCGTGCAACCACTCGATATTTAAGCCGGCTTTTTGCGCTTTCATCTCAGCGACTACCAGCATATAAGGCGACAAGTCCAGGCCGACAACTTCCGCTTGGGGAAAAGCCTGCTTGAGCATGAGCGTTGTCGAACCGGTGCCGCATCCCAAATCGATGATTCGGCGCGGTTTCACCCGCACAGCGTCAATTAAGCCTTGTCTGACGACTGTTTCGTGGGGAGGCAAAACATATTGGGTAATTGGATCGTAGGAAACGGCGGCACTGGGGTTGAGGTAGCCGCCTTTAATGCCGTGAAAGTTTTGGCTGCTGTAATATTCGGGATAAACTAAGTCGGGTTGTCGGTAGCGATCGCCCGCTGTTTCCCAGTCGATGCCTTCGTAGAGTCGTTTCAGTGCTTCTTCGTCGATCGCCAGTCGAATCAGGGGCGACAAAAAGCGCTCGAAAATTGTATCCTTGCCAACAGCCATAAAACACCTTTAACAAAAACTCTTCTAATTTTAGCCAACGGCCGTAAATTTAGCATTAATTAAAGCTGTTTGTCCCCTAGAACTTCTATCCCTTACCTCCGTTACAAAATCCGTTGGCTTCCTTCCCTCTTCCTGCTTGCTTCTTGTTGCTCGTTACTAATAGGAATTTTTACCAAAAATTCCGTGCCTCCGCCCGGAGGTTGAGAAATGGTGATGCTACCGCCGTGTCCATCTACTACAATTTTGTAGCTAATTGCTAGCCCCAAACCCGTGCCTTTTCCCACCTCTTTAGTAGTAAAAAATGGGTTAAAAATTTGGTCTTTAACGCTGTCGGGAATGCCGGGGCCGTTGTCGGCGATCGCCACTTTCAGAAATTTACCGCCATGTTCGCGAATTACTCCCGTGGAAATTGTAATGATTTTATCCAGGCGATCGACCTCGTTCAAGGCATCGATCGCATTACTCAGCAAGTTCATAAACACCTGATTGAGCTGAGACGGATAGCACTCTACTGAAGGCACTTTTCCGTATTTTTTGACTATATAAATTCTATTTTTGATGCGGTTGGAGAGCAACAGCAAGGTATTTTCTATACCTTCGTGAATATCCGCCTGCTTTTTGTCAGATTCATCAAGGCGAGAAAAGTTACGCAAAGAAAGAACGATGCTACGAATGCGTTCGGTTCCTATTTTCATAGAATCCAATATATGCGGCAAATCTTCCTCGATAAATTCTAACTCAATTTCTTCGGCAAAATCTGCGATTTCTGGCGGCACCTCTGGGAATGTTTGTTTGTATAAACTCACCAATTCTAATAAATCTTTAGTATATTTGCTGGTGTGAGGCAAATTAGCCGAAATGAAGTTAACGGGGTTGTTGATTTCGTGCGCTATCCCGGCCACCATTTGACCTAATGAAGACATTTTTTCGCTCTGCACTAAATGAGTTTGAGTTTTTTTCAGTTCATTTAAGGCACTATTGAGCCGTTTTACTTGGTCTTGGGTTTGACTGTAAAGGTGAGATTGAGTAATGGCGATCGCCAATTGGTCTGCTACCGCTTTTAAGAGTTGGATTTCCTCCCGGCTCCAAAGCCAATGAGTAACGTGGCTGCAAATTAAATAACCCTGCGGCTGGTTTTGAGTCTGGACAGGTACGGCTAAATAGCTATTAGCTTTAAGTTCCGGCGGTTGAGTTACACCCTTCGCCCAAGTGTCGCTCGAAAGAATAATTGGTTCGCCTTGACCACTCCGTACTAACACATTTTCGAGAAAGTAAGGCTCAAACTTTATGGCTTGTGTCGGAGAATCAGATGGGCAACATTCCCACAGAATTTGTAACATTTTTTCTTGCGGTTTGTACCAACCAAAAGCCGCCCGTTCAAGGTGCAGCAAACTTACTATTTCTTCGACTGTACTTTGCACGATTTGGTCTAATTCCAGGGAAGCGCGAATGCGTCCGGCAATCCGGTTGAGCATGGCTTCTCGCTCCCCTTGAGCGCGATTGTTTTCGGAGGAGTAAATTAGCCAAATGGCTGCTAGCATTGCCGGGACAAGCAGTCCGGCCACGACCGATGTCAGCAAATTTAATGCTTGCAGTTGGGATTCAATATTTTCGCGGGGAATTACTAAAGCCATCGACCAGTTAACTTCCTTGAGGGGTGCGTAGGCCACATACACCAATTTATTATCTATTTTTACCAATTCGATGTTCGTCTGGCGGTTGATCATCTGCCGCGCAATTGTGGAGAGTGCGGGGTCTTGTGACTGTAAAAAGCTTGGACCTGGCCGGTCGATGTTTCCGATTAAGTTACTGTTGGGATGAACAATTGGCACTCCTTGTGAATTGAGCGCAAAAGCATAACTGTCGGAACCGTACTGCAAGCTGTTAGCAACAGATGTTACTCGGTCTAATTTAATGCTGCCCGATAGGACTCCAATTACTTTATTAGGAGCGGGAGGTAAGGCCCAAATAGGAGCTGCAATGATGATCGTCGGAACTTTTGTAGTGCGGCTTATCAGCGGGTCGGAAACGTTGAGCTGTCCGGCCATTGCTTTTTGAAAGTGTTGGCGGTCTTTACTGTTCGCCCGGTTGCCTAAAGTGTTGATAAGTGAGCCGTCCGGTTGAGTTAATGACAAAATGAAATACTCTTTTAATCTGTATATTTCTCCTTGTAACCGGGGTTCGACTAATTTCCAATTGAGAGTGTTAACCGTAGGATCGTAAGCAAGGGTTTCTATTTCTGCTTTGCGAGTGCTGAGCCAGCGGTCGATTTCGTCGGTGCCTTTTTCTAGTTTTAATAGTGCTATTTGCTTTAAATTGTCGAGGATTAGTCCACGCACAAAAAAATAGCTGATGCAAGCAGTTGTGCTAATGGTTAAAGCGGTGGTGGCCAGAATTAGCAGGGTCAGCAAATGGCGGCGCTGCCGTCTGTGCTGCCAAAGACTGTGCGCTTGCTGCCACCGCGATTGAGCAGAACTACTGATGTTGTCCCAAAAGTGGCGTAGGTTTTTTGCTTGGTCGGGCGGCGGCGCAGACACAGATCCGGCTTGATTTGCTGGGTTTTGCATCATCAAATGTTCCCTCAAAGTCAAATTTCTCAAACGGCATTCGTCGTTCGTCTTTCAGCAGAATTAATATTAGGCAAGTAGTGAGAGCAGTTTAAGAAAAGAATGCAACTGTAGCCAAGATTCAAACCCTGGTAGTCATCACTCCTTCCCCATTTTTCAATCTTTTAATCTAAAACCTAAAATGATATGATTTGCATTCCTGATGGCAAACAATTTTTATTCTGGTCGGGTGGTCGCTTTCTATTTTGGCATCAATTTTATATTTTGACCTTCGGTTTACCTAATTGAGGTAACTGCTTTACGATATCTTTAATATCTATCTCGTTTGTATAACAAAATAATTGTAAATAACACAGAGAAAACACGGAGTTTTTTAAATTAGCAATGTATTATAATGTATGGGGAAAACCCTATTGACAATTTTACCAATTTGCGCTGTGGTTTCAAGGGGAAATTTTTTCGTCTAAAGCTTTTTTGGCCAAGCGGGTTGCATAAACGGTGAGGGCGATCGTTGCTAGCAAACCAATGCCGTAGAGAGCCCACTCAGCAGCAGTGCGCGATCGCCCTTGCGATCCGAGTGCAGCCAAACTCCCGGCCAGGGAACCGATATAAACATACATGACAGTTCCAGGAATCATGCCGATCCAAGATGCCAAAAAATAGTCTTTTAAAGATACCTGCGTGACTCCAAAAGCATAGTTAAGCAAATTAAACGGAAAAATGGGAGAAAGCCGCGTCAGCAGCACAATTTTCCATCCTTCAGAGGCAACTGCGGAGTCGATCGCCTTAAATTTTTGATTGCCCTCTATCTGTTTGGAAACCCAGTCGCGAGTTAAATACCTTCCTGTTAAAAAAGCGCAAGTTGCGCCTAAAACTGAACCGATGGAAACACAAACCGAACCACCAACGACTCCGAACAAAACCCCAGAACCGAGAGTCAGCAAAGAACCGGGGATAAATAGAACCGTTGCAACAATGTAAATTACAATAAAAGCTGCCGGGCCCCACGGGCCGAGACTCGCGATCGACTCCAGCGCATTTTTCAGAATTCCTTGGAAGTTGAAAAACTTAGTCGCCACAATCAAAGCCACAGCTAAACCAATCCCTAAAATCAGCTTCCACCTATTTGATGGCGGCGGATTTTCTTCACCGGGCGATCGCGAATCATTCATTACCTAAACTCCCCATTCATTCATTGCATACACCGTCGTTTCCAGGGTAGGGACACCGCACTGCCGTGTCCCTACTGTATTCATCCGATTGATGATATCAAGCGCAACTTTTCCCTTAAATTAAATCAAAGTACCGCCGCAGCTAGAACCGCAACCTGCCGTACATCCATAACAATAAGCAGCAGTTTGCACCTCTTGAATCACATCTAAACTGCCAGATTCGAGCAATTTAGCAGCAGTTATCTTTTCCCCACTGCCAGTTTTCGCCGGCAGATTTTCCATCTGGTTAAAATCGCAGTCGTAGACATTGCCCAAATAGTCGATCGACAATTCGTTACGGCACATTAAATGTTCCAGAGTACCGGGATTAAAATTATCCTCCAAAAACCCGAGATAAGGCTTGTGGAGTTTCTTATGTTCCAGATGAAACTTAGTCCGTCCCACCGGCAAATTAGTAATCGCGAACAATTGATTAAAACAAATCCCAAAATGTTCGGCTAAATAAACCTTGTAATCTTGCTCTAACTTGCCTTGTTCCGGTGTTAGGGAAAACTTGTCTGTTGCCGGCACTTGTGGATTGTACACCAAATCCAGGGTTAAATTTGGGTTTTTCCCGTATCCCAACTGATTTAGCTTCTGCAGCCCCCGAATCGAACTGTCAAAAACACCGCTGCCGCGCATTTTGTCCACATTATCAGCTTGATAGCAGGGAAGTGACGCCACAATTCTGAGTTGGTGCTGCGCGCAATATTCGGGAATATCTTCAAAACCTTTTTCAAAGTAAATCGTCAAATTAGAACGAACAATTACCTCTTTACCTGCCGCCCTGGCAGCTTCCGCTAGCGGTTTAAAACCGTAAAGCATTTCGGGAGCACCGCCAGTGAGATCAACAGTTTGAATTTGAGGAAAGTGGCGAATGATTTCAATTAATTGGTCGCAAATTTCCGGGGAAAGTTCTTCTGTTCGTTTTGGGCTAGCTTCTACGTGGCAGTGAGTGCAAGCCAGGTTGCAGCGTTTACCGAGATTAATTTGTAAAACTGTAATCTGCTTTTTAGTTAAAGCTGAGTTAATTTTGTTTTTGAAAGGCGTGACTGCTGTCTGAATCATGTGCTAACCTTTTGGTCTCTGCTCGCAACGAATGTAGAGGCGTTCCGGCGGAACGCCTCTCATAATTTAGCACTAATTATTTGGATGCGACAGATCCAAATTTTAACGGTCGCTACAAAGTTAATTGAAACTCACATCTTGCACCCTTATTGAAAACAGGCAAGATGCCTGTTCCACAGGAGAGGAATTTTGTTGTGGATCAGGCATCTTGCCTGTTCATAAAAGGCTTATTGACAATACTGCAAGAGCTGAGTTAAAACCGACAAGGCAAGAATTCTAATTTTGACACTAATCTTACTTTAGAGAGTCAACTAATGTTTCAACTCGTGCTTTAATTTCATCTCGAACGCGGTGAAAAGTTTCGATGGGTTGTCCGTCGGGGTCTTCTAGTTGCCAATCTTCAAACACTTCTCGCAATACCCACGCTTCGGGTAAATTCACGCCGCAGCCACACAAAGAAATTACTGCGTCGTAGTCTTCGGCATTAAATTCGCTTAATGAATTGGATGTTTGATCGGTGATGCCAAGGCCGATTTCTGACATAACTTGAATTGCTGTCGGATGAACTCTGCTTGATTCTAACCCGGAACTGGTGACTGCAATCTTGCCGGCTCCGATGGTATTAGCGAATCCTTCTGCCATTTGCGATCGGCAGGAGTTTCTTTTGCAAACAAACATTACTTTTTTCATGGTTTGTGTTAGTTGTTGGTTCTTGGTTGTTGTGGGGGTTTCAGCGGTTTCTAACCACCGGGTAATTCAAGGGCGCGATTTGCTAGGGCGATCGCCTCTTTAGCGGCTTGTTCCTTGCGTTCGCTGTAGCGATCGGTCAAATAGTCGGTTTGCTCCCGCAACAGCAAGGTAAACTTGTACAGTTCCTCCATCACGTCGATCGCGCGATCGCGATAAGGCGAATCCTTCATCGTCCCATCTTCATTAAACTCCTGATAAGCTTTAGCAACAGAAGACTGATTCGGAATCGTAAACATCCGCATCCAGCGGCCCAAAATTCTCAAAGTATTGACTGCATTAAAAGATTGCGAACCGCCGCTAACTTGCATTACCGCCAAAGTTCTGCCTTGAGTGGGCCTGACGGCCCCAATACTTAAAGGAATCCAGTCAATTTGATTTTTCATAATCCCGGTAATATTGCCGTGCATTTCTGGACTAGACCACACTTGACCCTCCGACCACAGGCTCAATTCCCGCAACTCTTGAACCTTCGGATGAGTATCGGGAACGCTGCCGTAAATCGGCAATTCTAGAGGATTGAAAAATCGAACTTCGGCACCGAAATCCTCAATAATTCTCGCCGATTCTTCCGCTAACAAGCGGCTATAAGAACGCTCTCTTAAAGAGCCGTATAGAAACAAAATTCTCGGTTTGTGCGTAAAAATTGTCATGATACTTTCAATTAAAATCCCGAAATCCGTTAGACAGTTCCCGATAAACTGCGACTGCTAATTGTGCTCCCCAGATAGGAGCAACCCAGTAAACCCACTGGTGGTTCCAAATACCGCCAATTAAAGCCGGGCCGAGAGACCGTGCCGGATTCATGCTCGCTCCGGTAATCGGCCCCATAAATGCAGCTTCTAACCCTACAGTTAACCCAATTGCTATCCCGGCAAAGCCGATGTGAGCGCGTCTATCTAATCCAGAACCGAGGATAACAAACATTAAGATAAATGTCAAAACAGTTTCTAAAATCAGAGACTGCAACCAGTTACCATTGAGAGGGATAGTTGCACCGAGATTTGCTACTTCCCCTAAAGTAATTAGCAGCAGTTGAGAAGCTGCGATCGCACCCGCACACTGCGCTAAAACGTAAGGCCAAACTTTGTATTTTGGGAAAAAACCGCTCGCCCAAAAGCCTAAAGTTACGGCCGGATTAAAGTGTGCACCGCTGATGTGTCCTAGGGCGTAAATCATCGCAGTTGCTACTGCACCAAATACAAAACTGACGCCTAAATGAGTTACGGAGCCAGCGCTAGTTTTGTTAACCATCACCGCACCGGTGCCTGCAAAAACCAAAATAAATGTACCTAGAAATTCCGCGATCGCCTCTCGCCTGCAATCTGGCCGATCACAAGCTAATCTCTGACCTGTTGCATCCATCGCTCTCAACTAATTGGTTCCACCCCATCATATCAATAAAAATTGATATGTCAATCATCAAACAAGCCATATCAGTATTTGAGTGATTAAGAAATGTTGATGGGTTAACCCGCGTCGGAACAGGGGCGCGCCGGCAGGATCTGGCTGAAGCGGCGGTATTCGGCGAGGTACTGTTCGAGGGCGACAAACTGAGCTAAATTGAGGCTGTAGTAAATCCAGCGGCCTTCTTGGCGGCTGCGGACTAAAGCTGCATCCTTCAAGGCTTTGAGGTGAAAAGAGAGTTTAGACTGAGGGACAGAAAGTCGATCGCACAAATCGCACACGCACAACTCCTGTTCCCGCAGCAACTCCAAAATCTGAAGCCGCAAAGGATCGGAAAGAGCGTGAAAGCCAGCAGCAATCAATTTATTTGCAACAGGTAGCGCGATCGTAGAATTTTTAACCATAAATTACCCTTAATTTTTTATTCAAAAACTCCCGCCGCGATTTCTTTTTTTTGCCGTTAGATTCCATAAGGTTATCCTTTGATGGCAATCCCAAATCAACCGCGAACTCTTTCTCTTCTAGGACTAACGATTAATTCTCTTACCGATGCAACACCCAGTAAGCACAGCCGCTGATTACCGCAGCAATTGGCAAGGTCAAAATCCATGATAGTAGAATCTGATAGAAAACGCGCACATTAGCTTTTTTTGAAATCAATCCGACACCAAAGATTGAACCTACCGAAACATGGGTAGTAGAAACTGGAAGTCCATAGCGACTGGCAAAAATAACTAAAAATCCAGTTACTAAGTTAGCCGCAAGTCCTTGACCCGTATTCATTGCTGTAAGCTTTTTGCTCATTGTTTCGGCAACTTTTTTAGCATTCAACAAACCGCCGAGCGCCATACCCACAGCTACTGCTAAACTTCCCCATTGAACAGATATCGCTTCACCGACTAACATGAGCGAAACAATTTTAGGAGTATCGTTCAATCCTCTGGCAAAACTGACGATTCCCGCACTGATAAAATGGCAAGCGTCCACTATTTTTTGGCTGGTGACTCCCAAGAATTTTCCCCGGTACCTTTGCGTACATTTATCTAGAGAATCGACTGCAACATCAGCGGTTGTGATGCACTTAATTATGTTAGTTCCATCTGGTTGGGGAATGGGAATAATCTGTTGAGTTTGACCAGCGCAAATACACCATTCTTTCTCGATTCCTAAATAAACTCGCAGGTAGCGAGACAACCCATAAATTAAAGCTCCTAATGGCACCGCAATCATCGGACTTAGCAACAAAGGCATTAGAAAAGTTTTCTGCAATGCTGTAAAATTAACTTCGGTACTAATTGCTACTAAACCTGCACCTACAAGAGCGCCTGTAAGACCGTGAGTTGTGGAAATAGGGAACCCAGTTAAGGTAGCAAGAATGACGGTTAAACCCGCAGCGATCGCGACTGCTAAATGAAAATCTTGACCATTGGCGATCGCGTCTGGCACTAATCCTTTTCCCGAAAAGCTTTTTACCAGCGTTTCTGCTATAAAAATAGAAAATACTGAACCGGCTAAAGTTGTGAGCGTTGCCCAACCAATAGCTGTTTTATAGTTCGTCGTCTGACTGCCAAACAGTGTCGCCACGCCTTTAAAATTATCATTAGCACCATTGGAGTATGCTAAAAAAAACGTGGCGATAAATAGAGCAATAAGTAACATTCTCTTACTCAGAATAAGTATGGTTTATTTAAAACTGTTTTTGGCCGGGACCGCTACGGCACCGAATTTGATTGTATAGACACAGTTGCCTCAAATAAAATAAGAAAAATATTAAGATTTCTTTGGAAGGCGAGCGATCGCATCTTAATTTCGCGCCAGCAACATGGGCACGATATTGAACCATACTATAATTAAGGATCGGCGAGCGCGGACAGTACGCTCACCCCACCCATTCACTTCGGAGTCTGTACCCGCGGCGGCACATCTGTCAGTCCGGCTTTGTGCATGAGCGAAATCACCCCTATAGATAGAATTCCCCCAATGATTACCCCAACAACTACCAGAATGATAAAGACTTTTTGCAGAGTTTTTTTAGTAGCTGGGTGGTACTGTCTCGGCAATGCTTCACCTTGCTCGTCAAGTTCTTGCTCCAAGGGGTCTAGGGGATTGGAGGGATTTGAGTTAAAGGGATTGGGCGCTTGATTCATGGTTAGTTTGGGTTAAAGGAGATCGACAACTATTTTAACTTGCGATTTAGCCTCGCAGCTTAAATAATACATTCTGGTTTTACTGAATACTCTCTAAATTTTATTAAGATTGCTAAAATACGGATTAACCCGGTTTATTGAATAAACCGGGTTTTTCAAGATACTAAAAGTTTTATGTCACGCTTCTGCTTTTGACAGGCGATCGAGAGAAATTGTGGCCGCCTGAGATACTTGAGAATTACTATCTTTTTCTAAGTATTTCAAAGCCGAAACGCTCTTAACACTCGGCAAATTGCCCAAAGCTTCAGCCAGCCTCTGGCGGATCAGCCAATCTTCCGACTGAGCAAAATTGAGAATGCGATCGATCGCCCCAATATCTTTAATTTCCCCCAAAGCCGAAATTGCCGCCTGCTGGATCACCACTTGCTCGCTGTCGAGAGCTTTCAGCAGCACATCGCGAGCCCGGGGATCTTTGAGATTTCCCAGAGAAACAGCAGCGCTGAAGCGCACCAGCCATTGAGTATCTTCGTAAAAAGCCCGCACCAAAGCCTCAAAAGCTCTGATATCTTCCAGATAGCCCAAAGCACCCGCAGCGTCAGCGCGAATGCCGTAATCAGGGTCAGTTTCTAGCAATTTGACTAGAATAGGATAGCACTCAGCAGTCGGTTTGACCCCAAGAGCAAACACAGCCATCGATCGCACTTGCAAACTTTCGTCGTTCAACACCTTTTTAATCAAAGGTACCGCCTCGGCGGCAGGCACGTTCCGCAAGTTGGCCAAAGCCACCATTCGATCGGCTGAATTTTCGCTTTCTAACTTGGCGGCAATTTGCTCTAAGCTTAAAGTTGTCATTATGGATAAATCTTGTAGTAAAACTTTACATTCGGGTTATTTTGATTATAGGGGAGTCTCAGGGGAAAAGCAGGCAGTAAAAACCGCCCAAGGATTTGAGAGGAGTAAGATTGCGGATTAGTGAGACGATTAATCTAAAGCTCAGATTGCGTGGAAATAATTAATTAGAAAGTTTATTATTTAAATCCCAAGCACAGGCGAGGTGTTTCTGCCGTTCCCCAAGGCTTTGCCCGATAGTTAGCCGCCCTCTGACAACCTGCAATCAACTATGCCCTTTTACCACCCGCCCTTTTACTCCTCAGCCTTAGAACAAGCGATCGATCGCTACCCCCTCACTGCCGGGCCAGAAACTTCCTTAGCAGTGGCGATCGCCCTGATGAGTAAGTTGCAAAACAGTTGTCCCCTAGTCAAAACACCTGTACCCTCAGACCGGGGGGCGATGACCGAAACATCAGTGGCGGAAAAGGTGCGGGCCCGCTGCGTGTTCGTCGTGCAGAACCAGCAGACTATTACCACAGGCAACTTATCCGACAACCCCAGCCGCGGACTGTTAATCGGCATATTAACTCCCGCCGACCTAGTGAGGCTGATAGCTTCTGGCACAATAGACAACCAGCACAAAGTAGCCCTGCACAAAATACCAATTTCCGAAGTGATGTCCCCGGTGTCGGTTTCCCTCACAGAATCCGATGACCAAGACGTGTTTACCGCTTTATCCTTATTTCGCCAGCACAAGATTCGCTATTTGCCGATCGTCAATCAATTGGGCCACTTGGTAGGAGTGCTGACGCGGGAAAGAATTCGCCAAGTATTGCAGCCTTCAAACATTCTTAAATTGCGGCGGGTAGCAGAATTAATGACTACGCCAATTACAGCGCCCCACACCGCCTCGCTGCTGACCATAACCGAACTGATGTCAGAGCATCAAGTCAGTTGTGTAGTCATTACAAAAAACAAAGAATTAACAATGGAGAAGCCCAAAGATGACTATACCTCCATTTTTCACTATTCCTTTCACCAACCTCTGGGAATTCTTACCGAATACGACATCGTGCAGGCACAGTTTCTAGAACTAAATTTCGAGCAAACCCCAGCTCAAAAAGTCATGAGAACTCCCCTGCAATTTCTTCAACCTTCCGATTCCCTGTGGACGGCGCACAAAGAAATGCAGCAGCAACAAGTGCAGCGGTTGGTCGTGTGCGGGGCGCGCGGAGAACTGTTGGGGATTATTACTCAGACCAGCTTGCTCAGAGTCCTCGATCCCACCGAAATGTACCGAGTTGTCAAACAGTTGCAGCAGTCGGTTTATCAATTGCAAGCCGAAAAAGTGGAACTGCTGCAAAGCCGTAACGCCAAACTGGAACAGCAGGTGCGGGAACGGACTGCAAAACTCCATGAACAATTGCAGCGAGATCGGCTGTTAACTCACATTTCCTTGCGGATTCACCAATCCTTAAACCTCGAAGAAATTCTCCACGGCAGCGTCGATGAAGTCCGCCAAGTTTTGCAAGCTGACCGAGTAGCAATCCTGCATTTAGAGTCCAGCAATTACGGCATTGTAGTGGCAGAATCCGTTGCCGAAAATTGGCTTTCAATATTGGGAGAAATCATGCCGGATAATATTTGGCAAGAATCTGCTTCCGTGATCGAACAGGAAATTTATGCCGTCCCCGACATCGACCAAGCCTGTTTGACCGCCGAAAAATATGCCCGGTTCCAGCAAGCCCAAATCAAAGCTTATTTGATTGTACCAATTTTGCAAGACGGCAATTTGTGGGGGATGATGTGTGTCCATCAGTGTTCCCAATCCCGTCAGTGGCAACCTTCGGAAGTGGATTTGCTGCTGCAACTGGCAACTCAAATCGCGATCGCCATTCAGCAAGCCCAACTCTATCAGCAAGTCCAAAATCTCAACACCGACCTCGAACGCCAAGTCCAAGAACGCACCGCCGAATTGCAGCAAAAAGTTCACGAACTCCAGCATTTAAACGTCCTCAAAGATGAATTTCTCAGCACCGTTTCTCACGAACTGCGGACGCCTTTAGCTAATATAAAAATGGCTATTCATATGTTGAGAATTTCTCCCACACCAGATCGACGCCAGATTTATCTAGAAATTTTAGAAACAGAATGTACTAGAGAAACAGATTTGATTAATGCTTTGCTAGATTTGCAGCGGCTCGAAGCGGCAACTTGTCCGATCGACCTCGAACCAGTAAACTTAGAAGTCTGGCTGCCTACTATTATCGACCCGTTTTACACCAGGGCCCAGGATCGCCACCAGCATTTGCGAGTAGAGTGGGCTCGCCACCTCCCCACGATCAGTTCCAACCGCGCTAGTTTGGGACGAATTTTAGCCGAACTCCTCAACAATGCCTGCAAATATACGGCTAATGACGGCGAAATTTCTCTGAAAGTCGAGTGCAAAAACGGAGACGGCGAACAAGGAGGACAAAGGACAAATTCGCGACAAGCAAGTGCTGTGGCTTCAGAAATCCAATTTACACTCAGCAATCAATCGTCGATTTCCATAGAGGAATTGCCTCGAATTTTTGAGAAATTTTATCGAGTTCCCAACGCCGATCCTTGGAAACAAGGAGGTACAGGTTTGGGTTTAGCTTTGGTTCAAAAACTTGTCGAACAGTTGCAGGGAAAAATTGAGGTTGAAAGCAGGAATGGCTGGACTAATTTTACCGTCACATTTCCTACCAACCCGGATGGAAATTAATCGGCCATGAGTCAATTTTAGATTTTAGATTTTAGACTTCGGCCTAAGAGGTTCGGCGAGCGCGAGCATTAAGTCGCGCTCAGTCGAACGATTTTCGATTTTCGATTTACTCCACAGATGAATCTTGGAGCTGGAACAAGAGTCTAAAATTTTGGGAGTTCCATGACTCGTGTCGGGGGCTTGTATCCTTTTTTGGGTGTCAGCTTTGTTGGGTGTTACTCTTTTTTAGGAGCTAGTTTGCGGATACGAGACGGTGCTGGTGTCAAATTCAAATATTCATTTTTATCTTCAACAACTGATGATCTAGATGCTGGATACTTCTTGCGTTTAGAGGCATGATTCGCAACTGTGCCCAAGCATGGTATGCCAAAATTTTCTAATTGACTGAAAACTTTTTGGACTAAAGAAAAGGGAACCTGGCGAATTGCTACAACCATCAGTATGCCATCGGTGCGCGCCGCTAAAAAATTCGCATCTTTACTGTCCGCCAGCGGCGGCGTATCATAGATAACTAAGTCAAATTTTGCCTGAAGTTCTTCCATTAAATACTGCATCTGAGATGATGCCAGCCGTCTGGCAGTACCAGGCTCCGGGAGACCGGCAGTTAATACAAAAAGATTATCTGCTAGATGCGATCGTTGGATAATTTCATTTGGTTCGTTTTTATTGTCGAGCAAGTTGCTCAATCCCTTGACATTAGGCAGTTCCAACAGCAAGTGCAGACTGGGCGAATGCAAATTCGCGTCTACTAACAGCACTCGCTGACCTGCCAGCGCTGCGACGTAAGCTAAGTTTAAAGCAATGGTAGATTTGCCTTCGCCAACTGTAGCCGAACCAATTGCCAAAGAGCTAATCGTTCGATTTGAAGAAAGAAAGCGGATATTAGTATAAAGAGAGTCAAAAGCTTCTATAAATTCCGCAGCATTTTTCTTATTACCCTCTTTTCCTTCAAGATAAGTATAGGCATTAGCAATAGAAGGGGGAAATTTTTTAGCATTTTTGTCAAGAGGAATTGCTCCCAATAAAGGCGCTTCAACCGCATCTTTAACGTCATCAGCACAGTAGAAAATATTGCGGAACTTTTCAATGAGGATAGCAGCTCCCAGACCCAAAACTAGCGCCCCAACAACTGCCATCACTAATTTGTTTTTAGCTTTGGATGGAACAGGAATTAGGTTGCCCTTCGCATCTCGGGGTATGCCTGGTTCAGAAATTATTTCCCAAGGTACTTGGCTTTGAGCGGCTTGGACGCGCAGAGTTTCCCGCTGGCTTAAAAGTTGATCGCGGGTGCGGGTGGCTACTTCTAATCGCTGTTGCAGTTCGTTGTAGCGGCGGGCTATGGTGGGGAATTCTGTTGCTTGCCTGTTTAAATTGTTTTTAGTTTGGGTGATTGCTTGAAGGCGAGCTTCTAAGACTTCAACTTGGTTAGCAGTATCAACCAATTGTTTAATTAAGCCTATGCGAATAGAGTTTTGAAAATTCTGAACTTTAGAATCAGCTTGGGTGCCTACTAAATTTTGCCCCAAAATTCGATCAGTTTGCTGGTTGAGCAAAGCTGCTAAATTTGCCCGTTTGCGCTCTAAAGCTTCCACTATAGGGTTAGCAGATTTAAAACGAGCTGTTTCTACAGCAATCTGACCTTCTACTTCCTTAACCTTGGTCAGCAACTCTTTATATTGAGGTTCTTCGCTTAAAGCTGAAGCGGCAATAGCTTCATTTGGTGTAAAATCTAATTGTTTTTGCAAGTTAGCGTACAGCGTTTTCTGTTCTTGCAGTAGCCTTTGAGTGTCTAACTCTAAAGTTTCTACCGTACGAACTTGCTGGATTAATTGCGCTCCTTGTTCTTTAGGATCGGTAATCTTTTGCTTCTCCTGTATCACCTGTAACTCCGATTGCAGGGTGTTTACGCGCTTATTGAGTCCCGGAAGCTGGTCTTCAATAAATTTAACACCTTCACCAATCCGAGTCTTGCGTTCGTCAAGACTGTACTTTAAATATTTCTTTTTAGTTTCTTGTAAAACGAACTCAACTAATTTAGGATCAGTCCCTAGGAAGCGAACTTGCAAAATTTTAGTCAGCGTCATCTCATTTTCTCCCATCCGCAAAACGACTAATCCTTTTTCAAGAATTTCCTCGGTAACTTCGGGATATCGTTTTTGGACTTGTTTGGCAATAGCAGAAAGCATCTGAGGACTCTTGAGAATTTCAAGTTGAGTTGCGTAGTCCAAACTAAAAAAATCTCGATTAGGCACTCCCCCCCCCTCGCCGCGATTGGCTAGGGCAGCGGGGTCAGCAATTCTTGCCTCCGTTGTCACGGGTTCCACTAGCATCCGAAAATCGCCTTGATATGTTTTCTTGCCTCCCTTGATCTGATAAACAGCTCCAACGCCTACTAGACCTATAATCCCAATAATGATTAGGGCTTGTCGCTGAAAAGTCCTCAACAACGGCTTTAGATTCAATCCTTTCTGAGGCTGCGCGCTTAACTCTTCTCCCTCGTCAACGGAAAATTGCTGCACCTGTCGGCTCTGGCTGCTAATGGGTACGATATGAGCGTCCTGTTCTCTTTCCATGTTGACCTCTTGGATATTGTGTGGGTAAAATCAGCTTTCTTCTGCGAGCCTTCGGGTTGATACTTTGAGCATTGGCTTAAGGATATCACAGGAAATTATTGGTTTGTCGAACCCACTTCCTTCTAATAGTTCTCACTACTTTCACATAGTATACAAAAATAACTAAATCCCTATGCTATGCCGGCGGCAAAAGTTCTTTTACAACTGCTAGAGAGTTATATCAGACTGCATTTGAGTCTGCTGCGTTGTGTTTGTATTTAGAGTTCCGGGGCGACGAAGCCAACTTTTTAAGGTATCGCTCAGCTTTGCGACAGGGAGTTCAATAACTTTACCAAACTTTTACAATTGACCGTAACACCTCAGCCACCGCTGGCCCTGGTATTGGTTTGTCCTCTATGCTATTTTTCGGTTCGCAGTTCACGGCAAAAGCACTTGTTAACTTACGCGCTAACTGACCGGCTAAAAATTTTTGCATTTCCCATGTAGATATAATTAGCCACATTCAGCCGATTTTTGGGAACGGCAACTAATCGAATCAATTTCCGAGAAAAATCTGTTTCTTCTTTTAATTATAAACTTTTTGAGGAGCTGGATGACTGATTAAGTGTATAGACTTAACTGAGGTTTATCAATTATATCACAAACTAATCTCTATAGTGTGCTACGGACATAAAATTTAATAATTTGTAAGCTCAAGCTCGATCGACATCTCGAACAACTCCAGCCTTCGGGGTTTTTCTACCGTTCGGGATGGTGCGGAGCAATGTTAGGTTTTTTCGTATAAAAACTAGGTTTCTGGGTTCCTGGGCTATTACTAAAACTATCGCTTTTATAGCAGAAGGAAGAAGGAAGGAAGGCAACGGATTCGCTTGGAGAGGATTGAACGGATGTAACGGGTGGATGTTGAAGAAAGAAGCGAGAAGGAATAAAAGCAAGGATTTAAGCAATTAAAAACGTCCTCACCGTCGGACGCGGTTCCTCGATTCGCCATCCGAGCAAGCTATAGCAATCCTTTCGGGAAACGCGAAACGGTTTTTTTTGTTTGAAGGAACCGATGAAAGAGGCAGATGACAAATCCGTAAAAGAAGAGAAGAGAGGAAAAGAGAAAGAGTTCGCCAGTAATGGGAGGATTGCTATAGATGCCCGGATTAGCAATTTGTAGTTGTGAGTTTTTGATTTTACTAATTACCCATTACTGATTAAACCTTACTGATTCTCTGCTTTCTTTTCTCGAATTCTCAACAAAATTTCTGCATGAACTTCGCGACTAATCGGGTAAAAATATGTGAGAATCATGCCAGCAATTAAAGCAATGGTCGGCAGCGGTCCGATCGCAACTCGAATCGCAAACAGTGCCGAATCAGGCTGTACGGGCGCAGCCTGTCCCTGAATAGTGGCGAGAAATCCAGCTCTTTCTAATGCTTGGCCTACAAACCACAAACCCACTGCCAATCCGATTTTTTGCAGCAGTACCATAAACGAATAGAAAACGCCTTCGCGTCTTTCTCCTGTTTGAAGCTCATCGAGTTCAATGACATCCGGTATCATCGACCAAGGTATAAGATAAGCAGTGGAAACTCCGACACCTGCCATGACTGCTAGCAGGTACATCTGGACTACTTGTCCTGGTTGCAGGAAAAATAGTCCGGCTTGTGCGATTATCCACAAACTCATGCCCATAAAATAAACTGCTTTTTTGCCATATCGCTCGCTGACTTTACTCCAAACAGATAACATGGCGAGTGCAGTGCCTTGAACTGCGATCGCAGTTTGGGTAAAAGTTGCTGGCGGCAGTTTCATCCAGTCGATTACAAAGTAGGGCAAAATAGAAGCAGTTAATTGCACTCCCAGCCAAGAACAGAGATAAATTCCAATTACGTACAAAAAAGGGCGATTGTTAAATGCAATCCGCACCTGTTCTCCCACCGGCAAGGATGTTGAATTGTCTGCTACTGGATTTTCTTGCAATTGAGAGAGTACGTGTTTGCGGGTTCCCAAAAAGCACCAGTACAAAGGCAATACTGAGATTACTGCACATAGTGCGCCTAAGATTAAGTATTTTTGGATGTCATCTTTAACTATTGCAAAGATAATTTGCGCTAGAATTAGTGACAAAATGCTGCCGCCGATCGAGAAAGAAAACCGGAAACTGTTAAGGCTAGTGCGTTCGTTGTAGTCTTGGGTTATTTCTGGGGTGAGGGCGGTGTAAGGCAGGTTGACGGCGGTGTAGGCCGTGTTAAACAAAATGCCGATCGCCACATAGTACCAAAATAGTATCGTTGGATCTTTGCTGGGAACAATCCACTGCAAAAAGAAGAAGATGCCGAAAGGAATTGCCCCGTAAACCATCCAAGGATATCGGCGCCCCCAGCGGTGAGATGTGCGATCGCTCAAAACCCCCACAATCGGGTCATTTATCGCGTCCCAAACCTTGCCGATCAGCAAAATGTTGCTAGCAGTACCCGCAGCCAAACCGGCGACGTTGGTAAAGAAATACAGCAGGAAAAATACCAAAACATTCGCAGTAATCGCGGGGCCGAGGTCGCCGGCACCGTAAGCTAATTTTGTTGAAAAACTGAGTTTTTTTGTTTCGGGGTTGTCGGCGGCTGGTTGAGGCCCGGAAGTGTTGCTCATAAACTTTGATTTCGGGATTTTTCGGCAGTCACAGTCTTTCCAGTAGGAGTATAACTCGCGCTACGCTCTAATACTAAGTTTTTTGTGGGGTTTCGGACTAGCTTGAAGATTCGGTAATTGATAATTGGGTAATTGGTAATTGATAGGTTGGTGGGGGCAGGTGTACGAGATTATTGGTCTGAGACAATTATTGTTGGTAAAACCCGCCTCTACAGACTTAAGGAAACAGTTGCGAAATCTGAACTTCTATTTCGGGAAATGCCAGCATTGACAAAACATCATCTTCATTAAATACTGTTTCTTGTCGGTAGTTTGCCTCGCCCGGTTCGCGAAAAACATAAACTTGCCGCGTGTTAACATCCAGTATCCAATAATCAGTAATTCCCGCCTTAGCATAAGCCGGTGCTTTCCGCTTGCGGTCTGTTTCTAAAGTCGTGTCAGCTATTTCTACTAATAACAAAATATTGTCGGGCGCGGGATGAAAATCTTGGTACAGCCGAGGGTCGATTTGCACTACAGCAATATCCGGTTCTGGTTCTGAATTATAACTTAGAGCGATCGGGTCTTGAATGCGAATTAAAGCAAGTCCTGCCAGCAGACTTCTTAGATAGTCGGCTGCACAGAGATTAGTTGCTGCGTGGGGAGGATTTTTTGCACTCATTGAAATAATTTGTCCGTCAATTAATTCGACTCGTTCATCGGGATTGAGAATGCCAGTTTCGGTCATGCGACGGTATTCGTCTACAGTCCACAAGCGTACATCTGTTACAGTCATGGCACAATTTCCTTTGGCGATATTATCTATTATCCTAAAGCCCGAAACCTGGTTTTTTATCAAAATACTGGATTAGAGAATTTAACAATGGTGAAAAACCCGGTTTCTTTGGTATAGTTCCGGACTACTTTAAATCAAAAATCCCCAATCTAAAATCTAAAATCTAAAATTGCTATGTCAGCAATCTAGATTTTGCTGTAATTGCTCCCACACACCACAAAATAGCATTGACAATCTCCGATCGCTGAATATCTTCTGCGTCTAAAAAACTTGCAAACTCTTCCTCAATATTCAAATGGTCTGCAAAATCATAAAGTATGCGCTTGTATTCAGTTGGCATCGGTATTAACGTAGCTTTCACTAAATCGAAAAGTGCGTTCAAACAGTTGAGGATAGTAGCTGACTCGTCAAAATCTTCGGCATCGAGCAAGTACAGCGTTTCTGCAATGTCGCAAATAGCGTCTATTTGTGTGGGTGGCTTTCCCAGTTCGCTGACATCGATATTGCACAATTGGAGAGCGTTAATCGCTAGTTCGGGACGGGTAAAAAATACAAGTTGACCGCCAGCTACTAAGGGCGGCTCTTGTTCTCCATAGACAATTAGAGTATATAGATTTGGTATTTCGGTGCCGGGATCGATCCGGAAACCTAACAGCCACAACAATTTTTCTGTATTTGGGTTCGCTGTTTGCAGTGTTGTGGGGAAAGTTTTTGGTTCTGACATGAATTTTTACTCCCTATAATACGCTCTTAAACTCGGTTTCTACGTATTTTTTTGATGGAAAAGTTTACAGAAAAACCGGGCTTATAAGGCAAGAGTGCATAATCTTTTTCCTATAATTTTTGTTGGATTATGTCGCAGCATTCGGCAACAGTTGCTCTTTCTGCCATTGCTGCTACTAGGGCTTCGTAAGCTGATTGGTGGCTTTCTATCAGGTTTTTTGCTCGCAGTAAACCCCAGTTTTGTTTGAGTTGAATCTCGGAACTTGGACGGCGCAGTTGTGTTAAAATTGCACTAATTTTGGTGCGGTCTTCGGCTCCTCCTTGTGCGCTGCCGTAAACAAATTTTTCGGCGACTATTCCGGCCATCCACACGGTGCAGTATTGGTCTAAAAGTTGGGCGGAAAGAGTGCCACTTTGGAGTTGAGATGCTAATTGTTCGTCTTCAAATCGGACGCCGCCTTGGGCTGTTTGGCCTTGTTTAAATGCTTCCCAAGCGTTGAGGGCGTAGCTGGTTACGGGAATTCCCAATAGGTAGGCAACTAGGAAGTGTCCTGCTTCGTGGTGAAGGATACGATCTCGCTTTTGTTTGGAACTTCCCCCCAGCCAATCTAATAAAATAGTACCGCCTTGACCTTGCCACTGGAAACTGTCAAGGGTGGCTAGCCCCAACAGGCAAAAAGTGGCGATCGCAGGTACGGCTTCTGGCAAGTTGAATAGGGGCCCTAACAATATTGAAACGGTGATGGCAAAGATAGAAATAGCGATAATATTCAAAGAAGTGTCTTTCATAACTGGGAATTGGTAATGGGGAATTGGTAATGGGGAATTTGTAATAGGGAATTGTTAATGGGAATGGGTTTTAGAGGTAAACTCAGGTACGATCGCGCGATCGGTTTGGCAGCGTCGGGTCGATAGCAGCACCCGGGACTTCCGACAAAAACTCCATCTTCCAGTTTGACTGAAAATTGTCGCTCCCAAGCCACCTATATTAAAAAGATATTAAAATAAATCAAAGTCCAGTAAAAGTGTTAGTGGAATCCTTCATGTCAGTTTTGGCAGCGATCGCAGTTTTAGGTATCTTGATTGTCGTTCACGAACTCGGCCACTTCCTGGCGGCGAGACTTCAACACATCCACGTCAACCGCTTCTCCATCGGTTTCGGGCCCATCCTCTGGAAGTACCAAGGCCCGGAAACTGAGTATGCCCTCCGCGCCTTTCCCCTGGGAGGTTTCGTGGGTTTCCCGGACGACGATCCAGAGAGTACAATTCCCCCAAATGACCCGAATTTGCTCAAAAATCGCCCCGTGCTCGATCGGGCGATCGTCATTAGTGCAGGGGTAATTGCCAACTTAATTTTTGCTTATTTCCTGCTGGTGGTACAATTGAGCACTGTCGGCGCGGCAGAAATGAACTCCCTACCGGGAGTTAAAGTCCCGGAGGTAGCCGCAGAAGTCAGTTCGGCCGCGAAACAAGCGGGAATTCGATCGGGCGACGTTGTTCTGTCTGTTGACGGCAAGGAATTGGGCGCTTCCCGCGAAGCAATCAAATTATTGGTCACAGCAATCCAAGATCATCCCAACCAACCCCTAGCTTTGGAAATTCAGCGCCAAGAACAAAAATTTGTGGTGACAGTAACTCCTGAACTGTCGCCCGACGGCAAAGGTCGCATTGGGGTGCAGCTAACTTCTAATGGCACTGTCGTGCGGCAGCGGGCCGGAATTGTAGAGGCGTTTAGCAAGGCCGCCAAAGAATTTGAGCGGATTGTGGTGCTGACGGTTCAAGGTTTCGGGCAGTTACTTAGCAATTTCAGCCAGACTGCCGACAAGTTGTCCGGGCCTGTGGCGATTGTGGCGATTGGTGCAGGGATTGCCAAATCGGATGCTGCGAGTTTGTTTCAGTATGCTGTGCTAATTAGCATCAATTTGGCTGTGATTAATATCTTGCCTTTACCTGCTTTGGACGGCGGTCAGCTAGCTTTTCTCTTGATAGAAGGACTGCGGGGTAAGCCTCTGCCGAACCGCATTCAGGAAAATGTCATGCAGACTGGTTTGGTGTTGTTGCTGGGTTTGGGAGTTTTCTTGATTATTCGCGATACTGCTAATTTGGCTGGGTTTGATTTGCGAAATTTCATGCAATAGTAAAAGAAGGAAGAAGGAAGAAGGAAGAAGGAAGAAGGAAGAAGGAAGAATTATGTCTAGTTTTCCGTTTTCCTATTTTCCTATTTTTCCATCTTCTTTTTTTCCTACGCAAGCGAGGCAGAGCCTCTGGTTATGGGCTCCCCGGTCGTGCCTGGAAGTTAAAAACAAATAACAAATGACTAATGACTAATGACTAATGACTACTGACTACTGACTAATGACTAAAAAGTTAAGTTTAAAACAACGATCGCTCGAAATTCTGATTCGACTCAAACGCCTCTATCCAGAAGCTCCTTGCACTCTCAACTACGAAACTCCCGTGCAGTTGCTGGTGGCGACGATTCTCTCGGCTCAGTGTACGGACGAGCGAGTAAATCTGGTAACGCCGGCTTTGTTTGAGCGTTTTCCCGATGCGGTGGCTTTGGCAAATGCTGATATAGAAGAACTCGAAAGTCTCGTGCGATCGACTGGTTTCTACCGCAATAAGTCTAAAAATATTAAAGGTGCTTGTCAGGCGATCGTCAATAAATTTAACAATCAAGTGCCGCAGCGGATGGAACTGCTACTGGAATTGCCCGGAGTTGCCCGCAAAACAGCTAATGTCGTTCTCGCTCACGCTTTTGGTATTAATATGGGCGTGACCGTAGACACTCACGTCAAACGTTTGACTCAGCGGTTGGGATTGACCGAACATACCGATCCTATAAGGATCGAGCGGGATTTGATGATATTGTTGCCGCAGCCGGATTGGGAAAATTGGTCGATTCGGTTGGTTTATCACGGCAGGGCGGTTTGTAATGCGAGAAATCCGGCTTGCAATATTTGCGAACTTGCAGATTTGTGTCCTTCTGCTAATAGTTAGGTGTTGCACCAATGTTTAGTAGAGGCAAGATGCCTGTACCACAAAAATATTGAGTTATTGCAGATTTGTGCCCTTCTACTAATAGTTAGGTGTTGCACAAATGTTAATTGCTCAACCCCCTTGACAAGAAGAGGAGATAGACATTATATAAAGGAATGGAAAAACTCCCCGACCTAAACCAACTATCGAACGAGGTAAAAGAAGCCTTGATAGTAAAGCTATCGAAAGAGAGCAAAAAACTTAGCGCAGCATGAGCCACCTACGAAGGAAAACCAGAGCCATCTCCAAAAAAAACTAGCAAAAATTCCAGCACTCCACCATCCAAAGGATTCAAGCCCAACATTAAGCCATCGAAAATTGAGGGGATAAAAAGACAAAGAAGCCTAGGAAGAGCAGGAGGGGGAAGAGAACTACATCCTCCTCCCGACCAAACAATCATCGCCCAACTAAAAAGTTGCCCCCAGTGTGGAGAGAAAGTCACCGCCGATGCACAAAAATTGCAATCCGTCTACGAAAAAATCGAAATACCCCCAATTCGCCCCATCGTCACCCGAATAGAACGTTATGGTGGTCAGTGTGCCTGCATTCAGGCTGAGAATATTGCACCTGTACCATTGGGAATGGAACCAGGTTCACCGTTTGGCAGTTCAATTCAAAGCTTAGTCACATATCTTTGTTACACTCATGCCATCAGCTACGAACGGCTGTCGTCGATATTTGGCTCCGTCTTGGGACTAAAGATTTCAGTTGGTGCCATCGCCAACTTGCTCTTGAAGGTCAAAATCAGTTGAGACGCTCAAGTAAGTCAAATACTACAACGGTGGCGGCGGGCAAAATTAATTTGTTCAGATGAAACGAGTGCGAGAGTTAACGGACAAAATCAGTGGGAGTGGGTGTTTAAGAACCAGGATGTTTGCTTACACGTCATTGGCCCGAGCCGAGCCAGTGGAGTAATGAACGAAGTTATAGCAGAACATCGTCCCGATATTTGGTTATCAGGCTTCTCCCGCGCTCAAAAAAATCACCCCGCACCACAATGGCAAGTGTGTGAGTGCTCATCAATTGCGGGATTGCCAATATGCGATTGATGTTGGGGACAGGATTTTTGGCCCAGGGATGAAGAGGTTATTATTAAGGATCGCGAATTAAATAATTTACACAAGTTTGTGGGATGGGCGGGACGCCCATCCCACAAGAACCATCAAATTGTAAGTTATTTAATTCTCATTCATAAGGACTTTTATCATCCATCGACGACGAGAAAAAATGGACGATGCTAGGCTGAAGCGATATCGAAAAAATTTACAGGAAAGATTAACCAGGATTTTAAATTTAGAGCCAGAACATAAGGATGGTATCCGGTTACGAAAACGCTAGGGTGGGCTGATTGACAATTTATTTCTATTTTTGGAAGATGCGACAATTCCGCCCACGAACAATCAGAGTGAACAGGCGATTAGGATGAGCGTGATATTTCGCCGTGTTACCAATCGCTTCCGTTCGGAATGGGGTCGAGATTGGTTTGCTGCGGTTCGTTCAGTTGTTAATACTGGCAAACGACAGGGTTTAACTGCTGATCAATCCATTCAACAAGCTCTCTCTACTAATGGCTCCCTTTTTTCCCCTAGTTGAGCAATTACCAAAAAACTTACACCTGTTAGAGACGTGTCCCTCTTGCTCTCCCGCATCCTTATTTTTACGCCCACAAAAAATACACAAAAAAAGAGAGGGCTACCTAAGTAACTCTCTCTGCCATCAGGGTGCATCTACATAACACAATATAACACGAGAGGGATGAGGGGTGACACCCCAAACGTGAAGATGTTGTAAAGAAATGTAGATTAATTATAAAGTTACGAGCCAGCGAGAAGGGCGATCGCGCCGCGATCTCGGGAAAAACCGATCGCCCACCGCTGTATCCGCTACACGGCCCCCTTAACGATTGCTTAGCCTGGGCCGTTCAGCTTCGCCACCAGCAGCTCATTCGTCAGTTTGGGATCGGCCCGTCCGCCCGTCTCTTTCATCACCTTGCCGACAAAAAAGCCCAGCAGCTTAGTTTTACCGGCTCGGTACTGTTCGAGCTCCTTGGGATTGGCGGCTAACACTGCATCGATCGCCCGATCTATCGCCCCAGTATCCGAAATTTGAATCAAACCCTTGCTCTCAACGAACTTCTGAGGCGAACCACCGTTGGCCAGCAACTCCGGCAAAATATCCTTAGCGATTTTGCCACTGATCGTACCGGCATCAATTAGCCCCAGCAGTTCGGCTAAATCCTGCGGTTGGAAAGGAATTTCTGCGATCGCCAGCTTTTCATTTTTAAGATAAGCAGTAATATCGCCCATCACCCAATTAGCAGCTTGTTTAGCCACAGCACCGGCGGCGATCGATTTTTCAAAATACTCAGCCACCGCTTTGTCGTCAGTCAGCACCCGCGCGTCGTAGGGAGAAAGAGCGAGATCAGTTTCGTAGCGATGGCGCTTGGAGGCCGGCAATTCCGGCAGTTGAGCTTTCCAATCCTGCAATTGCTCGGCAGAAACTTCGATCGGAGGCAAATCCGGTTCCGGGAAATACCGGTAATCGCTCGCACCTTCCTTAATCCGCATACTGAAAGTACACTGCTTGTTTTCATCCCAAAGCCGCGTTTCTTGGACGATGGTTTCGCCATTTTCCACAGCTTGAATCTGCCGCTCGATCTCATAATCGATCGCTCGTTCGATCGCATTAAAAGAGTTCATATTTTTAATTTCCACCTTCGTGCCGAACTCTTTTCGGCCAACCGGGCGCACCGAAATATTCACGTCGCACCGCAGCGAACCTTCCTGCATATTCCCGTCGCCCACACCGATGTAGCGCACGATCCGGCGCAATTCTTGACCGTATTCGGCAGCTTCCGCGCCCGATCGCAAATCCGGTTCCGAAACAATTTCGATTAGAGGCACACCGGCACGGTTGTAATCCACCATTGAATAAGTAGAACCGCTCAACCGATCGCTACCGCCGTGAACCAATTTTCCGGCATCTTCCTCCATGTGCAAGCGAGTGATCCCGATTTTTTTTCTAGTAGAATTTCCCGTCTCATCTACCAGTTCAATTTCTAGCCAACCGTTAGTAGCGATCGGCAAATCGAACTGAGAAATTTGATAATTTTTAGGCAAATCGGGATAGAAATATTGCTTGCGGTCAAACTTACTGTAAGGTGCGATTTCGCAGTTGAGAGCCAGCCCTGCTTTCACCGCATACTCCAGCACTTTTTGATTTAATACTGGCAACACTCCAGGCATTCCCATGCAGATTGGGTCAATGTTAGTATTTGGGGCATTGCCAAATTCAGTAGAAGAACTGGAGAAAATTTTAGTATTCGTACTCAATTGACAATGAGTTTCGAGACCGATAATGGCTTCGTACTGAGTTTGGTTTTTTATCGAAGAGGGTGCAGCAGCAGTCATAAGCGATTTAAAAGACTGAATAACTTTAGATTTTATTTTAGCTTTTTATTGACCAAACCGATTGGAGATTATTTGTAGGTAGGGGCGGTTTCATTGCTGCCAACAAGCACGTCAAACCCGCAGTGCGGCAGGGTTGAAACCCCCTGTCACACTGTGGGAAAGTACGTTAAGTTGAGACTAAGGGGAATCGGCACACAAAGCCCTGCTACAAATTCGCGATCGACCAACGCCCCGAGCCACGCCGATATCCTTTCGATCGCCCCAAACAACCCTGTGCGAGAATATACTTAGCTTAGCGCCCGATCGCTTGCCCAGGAGAGTTTTAGATTGAGCGACCACAATTGCCGATCAATCTGCACCCCAAACCCTTTTACTGGCAGTCTTTAATAGCGCCACCCGCCTCCAACGATCGGCTCGGCGCATAAATTAAAAGTTAAAAATGTATAATTTGACATAACATTATATTTTTTTAACTTTTAAGATTTAATTTTGAATTGTAAAAGTAACACTTGTCTAAGTGTCAAAAATATGCCTGAAATTCCAGTTGAAAGTGCCACACTGTTTCACAACAGCATCACTGAGCTAGAGCAGGCGGAATCAGCCCTCGAACTCGCTTGGAACGAACTCGAAAAACAAACAGCAGAAACCATAGCTGAACTCGCCAAAGCCAGCCCAGTAAACGCACAGCAAATAGGCGATCGCTTTACCGAGACCAAGCAACTCTGCCAGGAGTTCAAAACCAAAATGAAACAAGCCCTCTCGCGGCTGGAATTTCATGTAGAAAACTCGCCAATGGCAGTTCTAGAATGGGACAGCGAATTTCGCATCGTGCGTTGGTCGCCCCAAGCCGAAAAAATGTTTGGCTGGAAAACAGCAGAAATAATGGGTAAAGACTGGTACGAATTATCAATAGTTTATGAAGCCGATTGTGAGTCAGTAAACTTAATAGCAAAAAAACTCTTAGACGGCAGCGAAACCCGCAACATAGGCTACAACCGCAACTCTACTAAAGATGGCTCTGTAATTTACTGCGAATGGTACAATTCTGTACTGAAAGATGCAGAAGGAAAACTAATTTCAATTCTCTCTTTTGCCAGAGACGTAAGCGAGCGCCACCGCATTCAAGAAGAACTGCACCAGCGCGAACAAGCATTCAGCACCCTAGCCGAAAATGCGACTGATATCATCGCCAGGTTCGATCGAGAATTCCGCCACATTTACATCAACCAAGCAGTAGAATCAGCAACCGGAAAACGCCCCGCCGAATTGATTGGTAAAAGCAATAGACAATCAGGAATGCCGCCCCATTTGTGCGATCTGTGGGACGAGACTTTTCTGAAAGTTTTTGGCACCGGCAAACAAGAAACTATAGAATTTGAGTTTCCCAGCCCCCAGGGAATAAAACATTACCACTGTCGAGTCATTCCCGAGTTTGCTGAAGACAATTCAGTAAAAACAGTTTTATCCATCGCCCGCGACCTCACAGAACTAAAACAAGTCGAAGATCAGTTGCGACAAAGCGAATCAAAATTTAGAGCCATAGTAGATTCTAACATGATTGGTCTAATTTTTTGGGATTTGAACGGCAGCATTACAGATGCCAACGCCGCTTTTTTAAATACGGTAAATTATACGCGGGACGAGCTGCTTGCCGGAAGAGTTAACTGGCAAGAAATGACACCGCCAGAATACGTGCGTTTAGATACAGAAAAAGTTGCCGAACTGAAGGCTAGAAATACGGTTGTTCCCTTTGAAAAAGAATTTATACGCTCCGATGGTAGCCGCGTTCAGGTGATGATTGGCAGCACATTTTTAGAAGGAACGAAGCAGTTAGGCGTTAGTTTTGTGCTGGACTTAAGCGAGCGCAAACAAGCCGAATTGGATCTGCAAAAACATCAGCAACTTTTAGAGAGTATTGTTACAACTATACCTAACTTTCTATACATTTACGATGCAGTAGAAAACAAAAATATTTATGCAAATGAATCGGTCACAGCCATGCTGGGATACACTCCCCAAGAATTGCAAGATTGGGGTACAGACGCTCTCGCTAACTTAGTTCATCCCGAGGATCTGTTAAAGCTAATTACAGGCATGGAGCGACTAAAACACAGCAGGAATCCCTATGAAACGGATGACAGAGACTACAGAATAAAACACAAAAATGGGGAATGGCGCTGGGTGCACGCTCGATCTACAATCTTCAAAAGAACCCCAGACGGACAAATTTTACAATTTATCGGTTCCGTACTCGACATCAGCGATCGCAAACAAGCCGAAGAATCATTAAAACAGCAAAAGGAACTGCTGCAAACTATCTTCGACAACGTGCCGATTATGCTCGCCTTCTTGGGCAGCAGCGCTGAAGTAAACTGGGTAAACCGCCACTGGGAACAAGTGCTCGGCTGGAGTTTGGCAGAAATAAAAAACCGGGATATCTTGGCCGAATTTTATCCACAGCCAGAATACCGTCAATACGTTTTAGATGAAATCCAAGCAGCAACTCAGAACTGGAGCGATTTTAAAACACAAGTTAGAGACGGGCGAATTATCGACACTTCTTGGGCAAATGTTCACCTTTCCGACGGCAGTTGTATCGGCATTGGTCAAGATATCACCGAACGCAAACGAGTAGAAGCTGAACTCAAAGAACTCAACGAAACTTTAGAAGCTCAAGTCGCTCAGCGTACCGCAGAATTAGAGACTTTTTTTGATGCTTTGCCCGATCGCATTTTTGTGGTCGAACGCAAAAATATGCGCCAGCCTTTTGTCAACAAAACTGTTGCCAAAACTTGCGGTTTCAACAGCAGCAAAGAGATGCAAGGCAAAACAGTTATTGAATGTTTTCCCGCCGAACTCGCCGAACGATTTTGCCGGGAAAACTTGCAAGTATTTGAAACAGGCGAAACTCTGCACTTTCAGGAAAAATTCGTGAGTTCCGGTGGCAATGCTTACTACGATACTTTTAAAATTCCCCTCAGAAATCTCGACGGCGAGGTTTATGCTTTAATTGGGACTTCTCGCGATATCACTGAGTTGGTAGAGACAAAACAAGCTTTGTCAGAACGCACAGAGCAATTAGAAGCTGCAAATCAAGAATTAGAATCTTTTTCTTACTCAGTTTCCCACGACTTGCGCGCACCTTTGCGACATATTTCAGGTTTTGTAGAAGTGTTGAAGCAGCGGCTAGAATTAACTGAGGCTTTGAGCGATCGCAAAATAGTTCACTATATGGAAATAATTGAAGACAGCAGCCAAAAAATGAGCCTGTTGATTGACGGTTTGCTCGCCCTGTCGCGGGTGAGTCGCACCGAGTTGAGGCAAATTCCGATCGATCTGAGCCGTTTGGTACAAAATGCGATTAAATTGACTAAACCCCCAACCGTCGCAGATCCGGCCCAAACTCCCCACAGCGTTGAATTTGCCGTCGGAGATTTGCCGACAGTAATGGGAGATCCAACCTTGGTGCAACAGGTGTTCAGCAACTTGATTAGCAACGCAGTCAAGTTCAGCCGCGGACGCACTCCGGCTACAATAGTTATTGAGGGTCTACCTGATGGGACGATTTTTGTCAAGGATAACGGGGTGGGTTTTCCGATGGAATATGCCGATCGCCTGTTTGGAGCCTTTCAGAGGCTGCACTCCCAGAGAGAATTTGAAGGTACGGGCATCGGTTTGGCGATCGTCCAGCGGATTATTCACCGCCACGGCGGCACGGTTTGGGCAGAAAGCCTACCTAGTCAAGGAGCCACCTTTTACTTTAAACTAGGGCAAACAATCTCAAGCGGTAATATAGATTCGTGAGTTAAGTGTATAAGAGTTTTAAATTCAGAATTTAAAACTCTTATACACTTAAATAAGTCACAATCGCTGAGAGCATCCGAATTGTGCTTTCACAGGAGTATTGGCTGTGAGAGATCGAAGCGAGAGATATAGGCAAAGCTTTGCACGATGCTCGCAATCCTAAAAAACGCTTTTTAGAGAATTGGGATGCTCCCCAATCGGTTCGGTCAGCCCTCGACTACGGGTGCTAAATAAAGCTCTTGAGAGTAGATTATATAATTGATTTTGCTAAAATAACTAACAATACCGAGATCAAATTAACCACACTCAATCTAAAAATTTACATTTAGCAACAACACGAACAACCAATTAAAAACATCCCCAATACCTTATGTTAGATATAACTCACACAAACTATCTACTAAAAATGGTAGCGGAATCAACATTAAAATTGTTGATTATCGAAGACATGGCAGAAGATATGGAATTAATAGTGCTCGCCTTAGAAGCGGGGGGGGTAAATTTTAAGTGCGACACTGCCGAAACAGCAACAGAGTGCAGAAAACTGCTTGAAAATTGCCAGTACGATGCTGTACTCTCAGATTACCGCCTCCCCGGCTTCAACGGTATAGAAGTATTGAAATTAATGCAGGAATTAGGGCAAGACATACCCTTGATTTTAATAACGGGAAGTTTGGGAGAAGAAGCAGCAGTTGAGTGCATAAAAGCCGGAATGACCGATTACGTATTAAAAGGCCGGCTGTTTAGGTTGCCAACAGTCTTAGAACGATCGCTCCAAGAATACAAAATGCGGCGCCAGCAACAAGAAGCGATCGCCCAAATTCAGCGGCAAGCTCAGCGAGAAGCGATCGTCAACCGCATCCTCCAAGCCATGCGCTTCACCCTTGTACTCGACGAAGTGCTGCAAACCACCGCAGATCAACTGCACGAAGCTTTAGACATCAGCGCCTGCGCCATCTTGCAGCCAGATGCTGAAGGCAGCATCACAGTTCGCTACATCAGCAAAGCAGCCGACAGAGAAGGGTTTGTCGGGCTAAATTGCAAAGTGGCCGAACACTACAGATCGGGGCTCGCGGCCGGGGAAACCCTGATCATCGACGAGTTATCGACACTGTGCCCGTCCCTGCAAGAATCAGCAGGGTTGGTAGGGTTTCGCTCCGTCGCGATCGCCCCACTGCTCTACCAGCAGTCATTTTTGGGAGGAATTAGCCTCTATCAGTGCGATCGGGCGCGCTCTTGGAACGCCGAAGAACTGTCCCTACTCAAAGCCATAGCCGATCAGTGCGCGATCGCGATCCACCAAGCGGAACTCTACCAACAAGCCCAAACCGAACTCGCAGAACGCAAGCGCGCCGAAGCAGCAGTCTGTGGCATCCAGCAGCAGCTAGCCACAATGGCAGCCAACATTCCCGGCTCAGTTTACCGCACCCTGCTTCATCCAGACGGCACAATGTCCATGCCATACATCAGTCCCGGCGTGCGCGAAGTTACTGGGATCGCTGCCGAAGAAGTAATTTCGCGCCCAGAACTCTTGACCGAAATCATCCATCCAGATGACAAAAGCTCGTGTGACAGCAGCGTAGCAGCATCGAGAGCGAGTCTTTTGCCGTGTGATCGCCAGTACCGCATCGTTCTGAGATCGGGGGAGGTCAAGTGGGTGCAAGACAGCGCCAGATTTTCCAAGAACGAAAACGGCGACATAATTGTAGACGGAGTAGCTCTCGACATCAGCGATCGTAAAGAAGCCGAATCAGCTCTGCGGCAAAGCGAACAGCGATTTCGATCGCTGATTGAAAACGCTACAGACATCACGATCATTCTCGACGGCGAGGGAATCTTCCGCTACATCAGCCCTTCCGTCAAGCGAATTTTAGGATACGCACCCCACCAGGCGATCGGGCGCAGCGCCTTAGAAATAGTTCACCCCGACGACAGCGCCGCGATCACCGAAACCCTCCACAAAGCCATTAAAAACCCCAAAAGAAGCCAGTGTCCAGTTGAGTACCGAGTCCGCCACCGCAACGGTTCCTGGTGTTATGTAGAAGCTGTAGCCACCAACTTGCTGTATGATCCCGCAGTCAAGGGAATCGTGATTAACTGTCACGATATCACTCAGCGCAAACTCGCCGAGGAAAAACTGCTGCACGACGCTTTTCACGACGCGCTCACCGGATTGCCCAACCGATCACTATTTACCGATCGGCTGGAACACGCTCTGAGACTGGGAAAACGGCGCAAAGACTACTTGTTTGCCGTGCTGTTTCTCGATTTAGATAGATTTAAAGTCGTCAACGATTCCCTCGGCCACGCCATCGGCGATCAACTGCTAGTATCGATCGCGCGGCGTCTGGAAGCTTGTCTGAGGGTCGGAGATACTGTGGCCCGCCTCGGAGGAGACGAGTTTGTGCTGTTGCTCGAAGACATCGACGGCCTAAATGAAGCTACCACCATTGTCAACCGCCTGCAAAAGAAAATCACCTCGCCCATCCTTCTAGACGGACACGAAGTATTTATCACCGCCAGCATCGGCATAGCTTTGAGTTCTGGCGAATACTTAGAACCTACCAACCTGCTGCGCGACGCCGACACAGCAATGTACCGCGCCAAAGAACTCGGCCGAGCTCGACACGAAGTTTTCAACAGTTCCATGCACGCCCACGCTTTGCGGCTGTTGCAGCTAGAAAACGACCTGCGGCGGGCGATCGAATCAATTAGAGATCCGGCCAGAGAAGAAGACTTTCTCTCATCCCCCCAATCAGCCTTACCTCCCTTATCCGCAGCGCCCCAGTTTATCCTTCACTACCAGCCGATCGTGTTGATCGCCAACAGCACAATTACCAGTTTTGAGGCCCTAGTGCGCTGGCAGCATCCAGAACGCGGCTTAGTTTCCCCCGCCGAATTCATCACCATCGCCGAGGAAACCGGCTTGATCGTACCCCTCGGCCGCTGGGTACTGCGTACAGCTTGCCAGCAAATCCGCCAGTGGCAGCAGCTATTTCCCAGCAACCCGCCCTTAAGCGTCAGCGTCAACCTTTCAGTCAAACAGTTTTCTCAGCCAGATTTAATTGAATACATCGACCAAGTTCTCGCAGAAAGTCACCTCGACGGCAGCAGTTTAAAACTAGAAATTACCGAAAGCGTACTCATAGAAAATTCCGAATCAGTAACAGCAATGCTGGTGCAGCTCAGAACCCGAAACATACACTTGTGCATTGACGACTTCGGCACCGGCTATTCATCCCTCTCCTACCTGCACCGATTCCCCACCAATACCTTAAAAATAGACCGCTCTTTTGTTAGCAGGATGGGAGGTGATTTCGACCTAGGTAAAGGAGCCATTGACCCCACAGAAATTGTACGCTCAATAGTTACTTTGTCGCACAATTTAGGCATGGATGTAGTAGCCGAAGGAGTCGAAGAAGCCTCGCAACTATCTATACTCAAAGGGTTAAAATGCGAGTATGCCCAGGGATTCTTTTTCTCACAGGCAGTAGACGCTCAAACAGCCGCATCCCTAATCCGACAGCAAGCAGAAAATCAGAATTTGCTGACATTTAGTTTGTTAGAGAAAGGCAATTAAAAAAACACGGCATTTTGTGAGTCCCGTTTCAGCATAAAATCTTAAAATATTTTAAAGCTGTCCCTAACTGGCGTCAGTTAATAACTACGGCATCCAAATCACTATGACTATTGGTTACCTCGCCCTCGTTCTCCACGCCCACTTGCCTTTTGTCCGCCACCCCGAAAGCGACTACGTTTTAGAAGAAGAATGGCTGTTTGAGGCGATCGCGGAAACTTACATTCCCCTGCTGCAAGTCTTTGAAGGGCTCAAGCGCGACGGCATCGACTTTAAAATTACCATGAGCATGACGCCGCCCTTGGTGGCCATGCTGCGCGACCCCTTGCTGCAAGACCGCTTCGACGACCACTTGGCTAAACTCGAAGAATTAGCCGATCTCGAAATCGAACACAACAGCGGCAACGGTCACCTCCGCTATTTAGCAGAACATTACGCAGCCCATTTCTGTCAAGTCCGCAACTTTTGGGAAAAGTACGATCGAGATTTAGTCAAAGCCTTCAAAGAACACCAAGACACCAACAACCTCGAAATCATCACCTGCGGTGCCACCCACGGCTACCTACCGCTGATGAAAATGTACCCCGAAGCAGTTTGGGCACAAATTCAAGTAGCTTGCGACAACTACGAAGAAAACTTCGGCCGCCGACCAAAAGGCATTTGGCTGCCCGAATGCGCCTACTATGAAGGCTTAGAGCGAATGTTAGCCGATGCCGGCCTCCGCTACTTTCTCACAGACGGTCACGGCATCCTCTACGCCCGCCCGCGTCCCCGCTACGGCAGCTACGCCCCAATTTTCACCGAATGCGGAGTAGCAGCCTTCGGCCGGGATCACGAATCCTCGCAGCAGGTTTGGTCTTCCGAAGTCGGCTATCCCGGCGCCGCCGAATACCGCGAATTTTACAAAGATTTGGGCTGGGAAGCTGACTATGACTACATTAAGCCCTACATCATGCCCAACGGTCAGCGGAAAAATACCGGCATTAAATATCACAAAATCACCGGTCGCGGATTGGGTTTAGGCGATAAACAGTTATACGATCCGTACTGGGCCAGGGAAAAAGCAGCCGAACACGCCAGCAATTTTGCTTTTAACCGGGAACGGCAAGTAGAGCACCTCAACGGCATTATGCAGCGCCCGCCGATTATTGTTTCACCTTATGACGCGGAACTTTTCGGCCACTGGTGGTACGAAGGGCCTTGGTTCTTAGATTACTTATTCCGCAAGAGTTGGTTCGATCAAAATACCTACGAAATGACACATTTGGCCGATTATTTGCGGGGTAATCCGACTCAACAAGTTTGTCGCCCGTCGCAGTCTAGTTGGGGATATAGAGGTTTCCATGAGTATTGGTTGAATGAGACGAATGCTTGGATTTACCCGCATTTGCACAAGGCTGCTGAACGGATGATTGAGTTGGGAAGTATGGAACCGGAAGATGAGTTGCAGTCTCGTGCTTTGAATCAGGCGGCGCGGGAAGTGCTGCTGGCTCAATCTTCTGACTGGGCGTTTATTATGCGTACAGGGACGATGGTGCCCTATGCGGTGCGGCGAACTCGATCGCACTTAATGCGCTTTCACAAGCTTTACGATGAAGTGAAAGAAGGGAAAGTTGATTCGGGTTGGTTGGAGAAGGTTGAGGAGATTGATAATATTTTCCCTGAAATTAACTATCGCGTTTATCGATCGCTTTAAGCAAACTTCGAGCAAATCCCGACAGTTTAAAACCCGCCATCGCGGGTTTTTTTCATACACTAGCTTTATAGGGTGCGTGAGAACGAGAAATCTTCAACTACCAACGATGAGGCTATTTCTCACGCACCGCACGGTCGCATTACAGGTGATCGTAGATATTTGGAAGATCAAGAGGTTCAGACCTGTTCGACATCCGAATATAAAATTCAAGTTTCTTTTCGTTCGTTTTCTGTAGCCAAGATTTTTTCGCCGATTTTTTTATATAAATCGCACAGACATCTTTGCCATCAATTTTTTCAAACCTAATTTTAATCTGCTGAGTAAAGTTGCTGCCAATATGTTTACAAATTGAATCAATAATTGTCCGCTCTAGCTGATCCAGATTTCCATTTGACAGTAAAGACAAATCCTTTTCTAGCCCGAAAATATTACCATTATCTTCAACGCCGATAATGAGAGTTCCACCTTCAGAATTAAGAAATGCAGCAATTGTCTTAAGAGTGCTAAATTTTAAGTCGTTATTCTCACAATCGCGCCTAACATCCCACTGAAAGGTACTCTTATACTCCAGGCGATCGCTTTCAGGGAGTTTTATCAACTCAGAAATTGGGCGCAGTTCGCCAATTTTTCTGATCGTTGTTAAAAAGCGGCGTAGTTGTCGTTCCTCAATCTGTCGTTTCAATATTTCTTCTGTATCTCCTGCATCGATTACCGTTTTGTTAATCACGGCAATGTACTGACCAAAATATGTTTGATCCAACGTTTCTATATTCTCGTTAATCCACTGCTCATTCTGAACGTTACCCCAACGGTTGAAATAGGCGATCGCATCCTGAATCGATTCATGAAGTATATCGAAAATATTACCTCGCATATTTTTAGAAATATAGTCCCATGCGCCCATCTTGAAAGCAGCGCGGCAATCTGAAACTGTATCATTGGCAGTCAAGATAATAACTACAGAAGAAAGATTTCGGGCTTTCACTTCGTCAATAACAGCAAATCCACTGTCATCCTGCTCCATTCGCATATCTGCAATAATTACGTCAAAGGGATTTCCCAACTTCTCTTTAGCTTGAGCAACACTGCTAGCCGTTTCAATCTGCTCATAGCCATAGTCCCCAAGCCATTCCAGTAACTCACTCAAAAATCGAGGATTGTCCTCTACCAACAGCAAATGAACATTTTTACTTTGCATATTATCTTACACCTCTTCCTCAAGATAAGGAATATAAATTTCAAATCTAGCTCCATCTTGTCCCGTTTCCCGAATATAGCCCTTCATCTTGGTCAGGGTTTTACGGATAATGAACAGCCCTAATCCGCTACCTTTACCCTCCTGAGATGTGGTTTTTAGGGGTTGAAAGATCCAATCTTTATGATACTCTGGAACGCCCTTACCATCATCAGCAAATTCAATAAACAGATATTTTTGCTCTCCAGGGACATTCATTCCCCGAATTCCTGATGGGTTGACCACATCTTGGGACGTGATATGAATGGTCAATTTCGGCTGGTCAGCATTGTGCTTCAGAGAATTTTCGACCAGTTCATTTAATGCACTCTTTATTTTTTCCTGATCTCCATAGAACTGAGAGTCACCGTTTCTTATGTCTAGAAGAATCCAAGCATTATCAATATGGCAAGTTATTTCCCACTTTTCAAATAGTTCCTTGACATGAAAATGGTGATTTTTGATAGAGATACCTTCGTTGATAGCTTTCAAGTCATTGAGAGCAGTCTGGGTTAGTTCCAGTTGTGTCAGCAATTTATCAAACTGGGCGTAATGCTCGTCATTAGGTGATAACTTTCGGATGGATCGTATAGTCTTCGACTTGATCACAGCCAATTCGTTATTCACAAAGTCAGAGATATCATGGGCAGTTTTGGAAATGACAGTCAAAATCCTCCGATAGTCGTCATTAGAAATAGTTTCAATCTCAGATTTTTGTGCTTCCTTGCGTTTGTCAACCTCTTTGAAGACATCTTCAATCGCTTGAATAATACCGTTTAATAAGGGATCTTCGCGATCGGAGCGACGTGAAATTCGATAAGCAATTCCTTTAAGGATGCTGATCTCATTGGCAATTTTGTGATACATCGCCCGATTGAGGATTTCCGTGTCGCTTAATTCACTTGGGACATCAGCGTTGACCATTTCAAAGTAGTCTTGCTCACTAAAGTTAAGAATCAGCATTGCCCTTGCCTGATCGTAGCGCGGAGAATCTTTTTCGATTTGCCGCAGCATTTGAATTGCTGTATCGTTATGAGGATCGCTGGCAAAAATATTTCTAGCACTGTGGAGCCGTGTTTTCTCTTTGTCATCCGAGTTGGCAATTGCTGCCTCGAAATATTCGTCACCTTTCTCTCGTTGCTTAATGCAGTAGTATAGCCTACCTAATTTGAGTAGAATTATATTAGCTTCATATTGAGTCAGAAAATCCTTTTTTATTTCAGATAACTGGTTGATAGCCTCTTGGTACTTGCCTAATCTTTCTAGTGCAGGAAAATAGTGAAAATAAATAAAATCATTTCGTATATTATGATTTTTTAATCCCATTTGTAGTGCATTTTCAAAGAATGGTAAAGCCTTCTCATCCTGACCAAGTGAAGCTAAAGTAATAGCATAACTACTGAGAGTTATCGGATTATTAGGTTCAATTTTAAGCGCTCGCTCAAACAAAGGCAAAGCTTTCTCATACTCACGAATCCAAGTCAAAGCTTTGGCATAACTATTTAGCGTGATCACATTATAAGGTTCAATTTGTAGGGCTAGCTCAAAGAACTGTAAAGCCTTCTCATGCTGATTATTTGCAATCAAAGCATAGGCATAACTATTTAGCGTTATCAGATCATTAGGTTCAATTTGTAGCGCTCGCTCAAACAACTGTAAAGCTTTCTCATGCTGATTATTTGAAATCAAAGCTTTGGCATAACTATTGAGCGTTATCCGATTATTAGGTTCAATTTGTAGCGCTCGCTCAAACAACTGTAAAGCTTTCTCATGCTGATTATTTGAAATCAAAGCATTGGCATAACTATTGAGCGTTATCAGATCATTAGGTTCAATTTGTAGCGCTCGCTCAAACAACTGTAAAGCTTTCTCATGCTGATTATTTGAAATCAAAGCTTTGGCATAACTAGACAATGTTATCAGATTATTAGGTTCAATTTGTAGCGCTCGCTCAAACAACTGTAAAGCTTTCTCATGCTGATTATTTGAAATCAAAGCTTTGGCATAACTAGACAATGTTATCAGATTATTAGGTTCAATTTGTAGCGCTCGCTCAAACAACTGTAAAGCTTTCTCATGCTGATTATTTGAAATCAAAGCTTTGGCATAACTAGACAATGTTATCAGATTATTAGGTTCAATTTGAAGAGCTCGCTCAAAGAACTGTAAAGCTTTTTCATGCTGATTATTTGAACTCAAAGCATAGGCATAACTATATAATGTTATCCGATTATTAGGTTCAATCTGTAGCGCTCGCTCAAACAACGACCAAGCTTTCTCATGCTGATTATTTGAAATCAAAGCTTTGGCATAACTAGACAATGTTATCCGATTATTAGGTTCAATTTGAAGCGCTCGCTCAAAGAACTGTAAAGCTTTCTCATGCTGATTATTTGAACTCAAAGCATAGGCATAACTAGATAATGTTATCCGATTATTAGGTTCAATTTGAAGAGCTCGCTCAAAGAACTGTAAAGCTTTTTCATGCTGATTATTTGAACTCAAAGCATAGGCATAACTATATAATGTTATCCGATTATTAGGTTCAATCTGTAGCGCT
>NZ_JAUBQW010000204.1:0-7244 GCF_036701485.1 Microcoleus sp. Pol11C3
CTCATAATTGTCTCGGATGATTCACTTTTACCCCCTCAATCCGCCTATGTGCCAGTTGGGGGTGCGGAATGTGGGTTCTAAACTGTTCGCCATCAGGGCGATAAATTTGCAACTTTTCACCCGACGCTCCTCTGTGGAACAGGCGCCCCGCCTGTGAATTCCTACAATTCATTAAAAAAAATCTCCTTCACAGGCGCGGCACATCGAAAATAGGGCGGACACCGCCCGCCCTACAAAACTACTTCCTCAGCAACTTCACCCCGCGAATCGAATAATCCAAAAGCTCGATCGGGTGCATCAAAGTAACATCCTTTCCCTGCAACTCCAAATGCTTCTTAATTTGCAAAGAACAACCCGGATTAGAAGAAGCAATCAACTCCGCCCCAGTATTCAGCAAATTCTCCACCTTTTGGACTCCCAATTCATCAGCAATCTCCGGCTGAAGCATATTGTAAACCCCCGCACTCCCGCAGCACAAAGCCGCATCCACAGGTTCTTTTAACTTCACCCCCGGAATTTGTTGCAGCAACTGACGCGGCTGCAAACTAATCTTTTGCCCGTGCAACAAATGACAAGCATCCTGATAAACAATTGTCAAATCTCCTTCAATTAGAGGATTAAGTTTTGCCGTAATTCCCGCACTTGCCAAAAACTCTTGCACGTCCTTAACATTAGCAGCAAATTTTTCAGCTTTCTCCCGATAATCAGGGTCATCTGCTAAAATATGACCGTATTCTTTCAAAGTATGGCCACAGCCAGCAGCGTTGATAATCACAAAATCAACGCCAGTATTTTCAAAGCTATCAATCATTTGTCTCGCCAAAGCTTTCGCCTGTTCCGCTTGGCCTTGGTGTTCCGGCAAAGCAGCACAGCATCCCTGACTTTTAGGAATCACAACCTCGCAACCGTTAGCCGTCAAAACACGCACAGTAGCCTCATTAACTGGCGAAAATAACAGCCGCTGCACACAGCCTAAAATCACACCGACTCGATAGCGTTTTTCACCTATTGCCGGAATTACCTCTGGTAAATTATCCCGGAAAGAATCAACAGTAACTTTCGGCAAAATTGATTCCATCGCCGCCAAGCGGGGAAATACTTTTTTCAGCAAGCCTGTTTTGCGAATTAGTTTTGGCAGTCCTAATTTTTGATAAATAAACAGAGGTACCAGCAACGGCCGCAATCTGTGGGGATAAGGGAAGAGATTAAAAATCAGAGTGCGAATTACATTGTCAGAAAAAGTGCGTTCCTGATTTCTGGTAACTTGGTGGCGAGTTGCGGAAATTAATTTGTCGTATTGAACTCCAGAAGGACAAGTTGTAACGCAGGCCAAACAGCCCAAACAAGTATCGAAATGCTGTGAGGTGGCTTCGTTTAAAGGTGCATCGCCTTCGTTAATTGCATCCATTAAATAAATGCGGCCTCTAGGCGAATCCATTTCTTTGCCAAGTACGCGATAACTCGGACAAGTTGACAAACAAAAGCCGCAGTGTACGCAAGTATCGATTAATTTGGGATCGGGCGGATTGTTGGCGTCGAAACCTGGGATTTCGAGGGTTTGCAAGTGGGGATTTTGTGCTAGAAAATTGCTTTCTTTGGCAGGTCTTAAATCGTCGCTGGGAACTGGAGATTTTTCTGAAGTTTGCATATATATATTACCTAATTGTTTTTCTTCGTAGCCAGGACTTTAGTCAGTTTAATGGAATTTATGCAGAAGCTTTATATGTAGGTTTGCAGCGCGAAATTTTCCGCTATAAGTAGCGTGTAAAACCACTTTTTACAGAAGTCCTGACTACAAACTTGAAACTAAATACCGCTTATAAAACGATGAGGACTCAAAATATTTTCCGGGTCAAACTGCTGTTTGATCCGGCGCATTAAATCGATCGCACTTCCAGTATAGCCCCAAACATCTAACTGTTGCTTGATGTCGGTCGGCGCTGCTAAAACAGTCAGAAAACCGCCTTTCGCTTCGCACCCCCTGCGTACCTGCAACAGCGTTGCCGCAGTCGCAGCCTCAAACCGCACCACCCCTAAACCGCTGCCTGCATGAATCAAAGCGTCCTGTACCGGCAGCTCGTTAATTGCCGCTACAGCTTCCGATGGTCTGATTCCTATTTTGCAAATAATTGCCGAGTTTGTGCCAGAATCCCACATTGTTTCTAGCAATCTTTGCCATAACTGATGCTCATCATTATCGCCACAGATATTTGCTTGCAAACCCAACTTTTCGCCAACTTCCAGCAAGCGGGCTGATTGTTCTTTAACGCTTTCTGCGATACTTTGAAATCTTACTATCAATCCTTGGCCCTTTCCTAAATCTAATTGTGCTACTAAATCAGGTGACACCAAATCAACGGCTGTCGGAGTCAAAGCAGAAGACAATAAGATTTGAGTTGCTTGAGCTAAAGCATTAATTTCCCCCGTCAGCACTACGGTTCCCGATGATTCAGGCAGCGGATAAACTCGGAAAGTTACTTGACTGATAACGCCTAAAGTGCCGTAAGCACCAGTAAACAGTTTCATCAAGTCGTAACCGGCGACATTTTTAACAACTCGACCTCCGGCTACCGCAATTTTACCGTCCGATCGCACAAAGGTAATTCCCAACAGCAAATCGCGAACCCCGCGATAGCGATGCCGCAAGGAACCCGCATCAGCAGTAGCGACAATGCCGCCCAAAGTAGCCTCTTGCGGATACGCCGGATCGATCGGCAAAAATTGACCTGCTGCGGCTAAAATTTGCTGTAAATCGGCAAACTTCATTCCCGCTTCCGCAGTCACGGTTAAATCGCCCACAGCGTGTTCTACAAGCCGGTTCAGACCCGAAGTGCTGACAGCCACAAGCCCCGCTGCATCAGGAGATCCCCCTAAATCCCCCTTAAAAAGGGGGACTTTGACAACATCTTGCTCCCCCCTTGTTAAGGGGGGCTGGGGGGGATCGGAGTCTAATTTAACTAAACCCCCCCAATCGAGTTTGCTACCACTGCCCGTCGGCAAGACTGCACAGCGATTTTGCCCAGCCCAAGCAATCACCGCCGCCAGTTCTTCCTGAGTATTTGGGTAAACGGTACAATCTATTTTCGTGCCCGGGACAACTGCTTTTTCTACCCGTTCTTGCCAAAATACCTCTGTGTACTGTCGCAGACTGATGCCAGCAGTGCCGACAATACTTTCTAATTCTTGTGTGCTAACGTAATTTTCGGTAGAAAAAGATTTCATGAAGGTTATCAGACGCCCGGTAAAAAAAATTATCAAAACACAGCCTAAAACCATTAAATATTAATACGGGCCCGATATTCAAAACATGAAGAAACAAATGTCTCAAAACCGAATTTCTCTGGGAGTTACCGGTCTCAACGAAGTGATTGGCGGCGGCCTAATTTCTCAACGCTCTTATCTGGTGCGCGGCGGCCCGGGTACTGGCAAGACTACACTGGGCTTTCACTTTTTGGCAGCAGGTGTGGCTGTGGGAGAAACGCCCCTGTTTATTACTTTAGGAGAACCGGAAGCGCAATTGCGGGCCAATGCCACAAGTCTCGGTTTTGATATTGAAGCGATGGCGTTCCTGGATTTGAGTCCATCGTCAGAATTTTTTACAGAAGTTCAGACTTATGACATTTTCTCCCCCTCGGAGGTGGAGCGAGAACCGACTACACAAAAGATTATCGAACGAGTCCAAGCTGTCAAGCCACAACGGGTGTTTTTGGACGCAATCACTCAATTTCGCTACTTAGCTGCGGATGAGTTTCAGTTTCGCAAGCAAGTTTTGTCTTTTCTGCGGTTTTTGGTGGAAGGGGGGGCGACGGTGGTGTTCACCTCCGAAGGCACTTCAAGTGCTCCCGATGACGATTTGCAATTCATCAGCGACGGAGTAATTTACTTGGAACTGCGCCCTGAAGGACGCGCCTTGTCTGTCACCAAGCTGCGAGGCTCCAACTTCCGCAGCGGCCGCCATTCGCTGCGTCTGACTCAGGCTGGTATGGAGGTATTTCCGCGACTGCTTCCGGACAACTTTCAACAGGACTTTGTTGCTGAAGCGATTTCTGCTGGGGTTCCAGAAATGGACGAACTGCTGCACGGGGGACTGGAACGGGGGACTGTCACGGTGATTAGCGGGCCTAGCGGCGTTGGTAAAACGACGGTGGGGATTCAGTTTATGAAGGAAGCCGCAGGAAGGGGGGAGCGATCGGTAGTTTACATTTTTGAGGAGTCAACTTCAACTCTGCTGCAGCGCTGCGAATCAGTTAACATCCCGGTTGGGGCGATGATTGGGCAAGGAAGTCTTTCCGTGATACCTGTGGAACCTTTGCTGTACTCGCCGGATCAGTTTGCCTGTATGGTACGCCAGGAGGTGGAGCAGCAAAAGACGCGGATTGTGATGCTTGACAGTATTTCTGGCTATCAGCTTTCGATGCAGGGGCAAGATTTGGTGAACAATTTGCACGCTTTGTGTAAGTATCTGAAGAATATGGGAGTCACCGTTATCTTGATTAATGAGGTAGAAGCCATTAGCGGAGATTTTCGGCTGACCGAGATCGGGATTAGCTATTTGGCGGATAATCTTCTGTTTATACGTTATCTGGAACGCCAACTGCATAATAGGACAGAAATCCGCAAGGCGATCGGAGTAATTAAAAAACGAGTCAGCAATTTTGAGAGAACTCTGCGAGAACTCGAGATTACTCGCTACGGCATCAAAGTCAGCAAACCGATACGGGGGCTGCGCGGCATTTTGAGTTCGGCGCCGGTGTGGATTGAGGGGGAACCCGATGAAGATTGAATCCGGGTTTGTCGTGCTGTTTTGGGGCAATTGCAGCTAATTTTGCAGTCGTGAATCTACTAATCAGTAGGGTGCGCGGTGCGCGCACCTCACCACTACCCTAATTCCTGCAAAACTTAAATATATGGGTAAAATTGTGTATTTTCCGACTTTTTTAGGAGTTTTCAATTCTATGAAATACAGTAGAGGCACGGGGTACGGAACCCTATCCTGTGCCCGAGCATCTGTACTTCACTCAACTGAAAACCGATGTAATAGCTCGCCAAAACGTAAGCTAATACCAGATAAAAAAAAGAATCCCACTTTAGGCCACCTCCCAACCCATATATAATCAGTCACTCCCAAATCTAAAATCTAAAATCTAAAATCTAAAATGGTATAACCCGTATTCAGAGGAAGCTGAGAAATGACTGGCAACTCAATAATTTTAGCCGTAGACCGCAATCAGCGAAACTTGGAACTATTAGCACAATTTCTCAACAAAGAAGGATACCAGATGATCGCGGCTTATAGCTTGGAAGATGTTGCACAAGCTATCAGTCAGCCTACTAAGATCGGTATGGCTTTAGTAGATATTTCTGGTTTCGACCGCCGGATTTGGGAGTGCTGCGAAAAACTGCGAAATCACCAAATCCCTTTTCTGATACTCTCGCCCAAACAAAGCGCTGCCATTCAGCACGAAAGCCTCTGCCACGGGGCTCGGAATATGTTAGTAAAACCTTTGATCGTTAGAGATTTGCTGGGAATTGTTCACAGCTTGCTAGGAGAACCTGCGTGAGTCAAATTTTATTGCTTGTCGAACAAAAAGAAAATCGCCGCCTGTTATTAGAATGGCTAGCAGTTTACTATGAGGTATTGCTGCCACACTCAACAGAAAATAGTGAGGATTTTTTACCATTTAATCAATCTTTTGACCTGGCGATAATTGACGGTCTTGCCCTGAAACGGCACTGGCAATGGGTGGCAGCCCAAAAACAGGCAGAACACCCGGTATGCTTGCCTTTTCTTTTGATTACATCCCGCTCCGATGTAGGGATGGCAACGCAATTTATTTGGCAAAGTATTGACGATTTGATTATCGCTCCGATCGAGAAGATAGAATTGCAAGCGCGGGTAGAGATTTTGCTGCGATCGCGCCAGTTGTCTTTAACTCTCAAATTGTCTCACGACCAACTCGATCGCACTCTGCAAACAGCCCAGGAACTCAACGAGATGAAAACATCTTTGCTGTACATGATTGCCCACGACGTTCGCAATCCTTTGAATTTCATCATCGGCACTACACAACTTCTTAGCAAGTACAAGTTGACATTAACAGAGGAGAAAACACAAGAACTTCTAGACAAAACTCAAGCAGCGGCAAAAGGCATAGATTTGTTATTAGATGATGTTTTGCTGCTGGGGCGTGTTGAGTCAGGAAAAACAGGCTTTTCCTTGCTACCGATAGACTTAGCAAAGTTGTGTAATGAGTTGGTAGCGGAATTTCATAGCAGTCTGAAGTTGAAACCTGAAAATGATCGGGTGACGCTGATTTTTGTGAATCACAGTCAATCGGCGATGGTGTCTTTGGAGGTAAGCTTGCTCCGGCGCATTCTGGGCAATTTGCTGTCAAATGCTATTAAGTATTCTCCCCCAAATACCGAAGTAATCTTTGAATTAAAAGTTACTGAAACCGAGGCTATCTTTTCGGTACAGGATGCAGGAATTGGCATACCTGTAGCAGACCAAGGACGGCTGTTTGATTCATTTTACCGGGCTAAAAATGTCGGTCGAATTCCCGGTACTGGACTGGGGCTGAGCATTGTTAAAAAATGCGTGGACTTGCACGGTGGCAAAATTACTTTGATCAGTGAAGAAGGCGTCGGCAGTACATTTACAGTAACGCTGCCGATCGCAAAACCTGTAAAAAAGTAAATCTCGCCGGCAACGCCTTAAACTAGATACAGGCATTATCTTACGATATTCATCGATGAATTTGACGCCCGGGTGAGCCTATACGTGGTAGTGTGACTATGAGATTTATCCTCAAAAAACTGAAGAAAACTCTCGCTATTTTACAACGCCAGAATAGGAAGAACCCTTAACAGCCGCTCGTCAACTGCTGAAATTGAGCATCGTCGTTCCAGGGGCGATCGACGAGCGGGAAAATTAGCGATCGTTCCTTAAAGCTCGATCGGCATTGTAAAAAATGTTGAACGCACCCAAAAATAATTAGATACCCTACAAAACTTATCCCGAGTTGCCAGATTTTATATCTCTGAAAAAAAGCGAGCCAAAAACCGTCACATCTTAGAGGCTCTGCTCAGTATTTTAACAGTTTAACAATGGTTTATACACTTTTTCCTGGATTATTTGGGGACTATTTTTAATGAGCGAGTAGTTACATAGGGCTTGCTGAATAATCGATCGCAAACTATGAATAGGAGCGACCGATATATTCAAACTCAACTAAAGATAAGGC
>NZ_JAUBQW010000205.1:0-7232 GCF_036701485.1 Microcoleus sp. Pol11C3
AATACTCAGTATTCCTCCTTCTAAGGTGATAATATTCTGAACTATCTCGAATAAATCTTTCGGTTCAGATCTTTCTCTTAATAAAAATCGATTGATAGAATCATGCGAAATATTTCCCAATATCTCTGCTAACCTATTACACCCCCCAAACTTTGGTTCAAAGAGTAAAAATAAAATATACTTTTCTACGTTGCATTGTGCTGTCGAGGGTTTGGTAGTTTTTCTCATTGTCAAATACCTGGAAAATAGACCAGTCATATTTATCGATGCACTATTTTGTGATTTTGTCAATGCGTAAGTCCTAAGAACCCAAGTGAATATTGGCTATCGACGCACAAGGAGTCTGTCAGCTAAGCGTATGATGTGCAGAGAAGTCAAAAAACAAAGTTTGACGAAAAAAAACAATACGCAGTAGTCAGTCTGCCACAAAACGAGTGCAAATATAGAATTATGGTGGTCACAACTGAAAGCTTTTTTACGTCTGTTTCCGCCAACTACTAGCAATATGGTTGACGTTTTGCTGTCTGCCGCACGCTTATTTAGTGAATACTAAGCATTTCAAAAACTATATTAAAAGTGGCTGCTACTGTACTTCATAAACCTGGAATACGCTGTAAGTTTCTAAAAATATCTTTGGAAGTGGTTTGCAAACTGCTGTTATTCTCCCTCATCTATCTGAGAAATGCTAGGTCAGGGTTTGGAATACGGGCTTACAGTGGCATTCTTTATTGCGGACAGGTATAACTACTCTGGATTCACCAATATTGCAATTCGTCAAGCGCTGGTGGGAGAGGGCAAATTAGTATTCGGTATAGAAAAATCCACAGGAAGTATCGAAGTGGCTGTCCCGTTTGGCTTGCCAGCAGCAGGGTCGGGCTGGTAAAGTTGGATACGATCGCGCCCAAGTCGTTTAGCTTGATAGAGCGCTTGGTCGGCTGCGGCAATCAGAATTTCGGCTCCAGATTCAGATGCAGGAACAATACTCGCTACGCCCAGACTGAGAGTGACGTACGGACTCACCTGAGAACCAGCGTGAGGAATCTGTAAAGCTGCGATTTTGAGCTGTATGTGTTCAGCTACCAGCACAGCGCCTTGAATCGCGGTATTTGGCAAAATAACGGCAAATTCTTCGCCTCCGTAGCGAGCTACTAAATCGGCAGGGCGATTGATTGCATTGCCGATCGCCGCGGCGACTTGTCGCAAACATTCGTCTCCCCCTGGGTGCCCGTAGGTATCGTTGTAACTTTTAAAAGAATCAATATCGCAGAGAATCAGGGACAGAGGGGTTTGTTCCCGGGCTTGTCTGCGCCACTCCATTTCTAAATACTGATCGAAGCGGCGGCGGTTTGCTAGCTGCGTGAGTTCGTCTAAAGTTGCCAAGCGCTCTAACTTGAGGTTGGCCGCTTGCAACTGCTGATAGAGTTCTGCTTGCTTGATGGCGATCGCCAACTGCGTGGCCAGAGAAGACAGCAACTCTACTTCCAACTGCATCCACTGCCGGGGACTGCACTGGTGAGCCATCAGCAGCCCCCACAACTCGTCTCCTTGCACTAAAGGCACTACCAAATAAGCTCTCACCGCGAATTGTGCAAGCAAGTCAATTTGATATTGCGGCAAATCGGCGGCCAAGACATCGGCGATCGGTCGGATCGCCCGATGTTGGTACGCTTCGAGATAGAACTCGTCAAAACAGAACTTTTCCAGGGTTTCCCCCAACATCGGCTTGCAGTTGGGAGCTACAGATTCCACTGTTACCGCCCCCGTCGCCGGGGCGGCGCAGAGACTGCCCGTACAGGGGTTGAAGCGAACAATCATCACTCGATCGGCCTGAAGGAACTGGCGCACTTCTGTCACTGTCGTGCTGAGCACTTCGCCCAAATCCAGAGACTGGCGGATGTGCTGAGTAATCGTAGCCATCAGCAGTTCTCGTTCGTTCTGCTGCCGCAGCGCCTCTTCTGCCCGCTTGTACTCGGTGATATCTTGAGCGGTGCCGAAAATTTGTTTGGGGCAGCCGTCGGCTGTGCGGGCAAAAACTTGGTCGCGGCAGCGAAACCAGCGCCATTCGCCCGATCGATGTTTGAGCCGATACTCCAACTCCAAAATATGCCCGTCTTGGGCAGAGGGAAAATTTTGCTGGTGGGCTTTAAGCTTCGGCAAATCTTCTGGGTACACCAAACTGGAGTAAAAAGCAGTTTGCATCTGTAAAATTTCTTGGGGAGTGTAGCCCAGCAATTTAGAAGCTTGACCGTTAACGTAGACGTTCCGCTGTTCGGTCAAATCGTAGATGTAGAGCAAATAAGGCGCCGCGTCAGCAATCTGCTGGATGAAATGCTGACTCGATCGCAATTCTTCCTCCACCCGCTGACGCACTTGCACTTCTTCCAAAGCTTGATCGCGCATTGTGCGGTAAGCTTGGATGCGGTGGGTGAGGTCGGTCACGTCTTGAATCACCAGCAGCGCGTAGAACGATGGGGAATTGACCCCCGGCCATATTGATGATGAAACTGAGAGTGCAGATGCCCTAGACAAAAAAGCACTTTTTGGTGCTCTGGCTCCGACAGTGCCGTCTGGTTGCAACTCAAGAGTATGGAGAAGCCAGTCTCTAACCTCCTCTTCTTCTATGCCAGCCTCCAGGGTCGGCACAGCGGTCACAGTAGTTTGCTGAATTCGCTGCTGGCCGTCTTGCCAAGTTGCCGGAATCAGGTGCTTGTGAATTTGAGAAGAAAAAATTGTTGGCGGGCCTCCAGCAAAGATTTGCTTGAAGCGAGTGGCGTACTTTAGCTGACTCAGGTGAGGAAAATGGGTTGTGATCTTTGTGCCCAATATTTGGCTGCGGGAAATTTTTGTCCACTCTTCCAGACAAGTGTTCCAAAACAGCACCACAAAATCATCTTGCAGCAAGCAGGCCCCGACTGGTACGCTGTCGAGAACCCCAAACTTTTCCTTAATAGTTTTGCTCTCCTCAATCATAGACCCCCGGCAAGTTGATTGATAGCAGTCAACAAGGTGTCAAAGGAATTGACATTGAAAATAAGAATGATATCTCCTTCAATGTGAAGCCTTTCAATCATGAAACTGGTCTGAGCTAATAAAACAACTGTATCAGTAGCTAAACCGCCTGATTTCAGCAAACTAGCAATCGTCCCTTCACTATAAGTGGGAATTGAGTAGTTCAGGCGCTGCTGAAGTACGTTGCTGATTGCACCCATGACCCCATTAATTACAATATTTCCCACTTCACTGAGCGTACCAATTTTGACTGAATCGAGATCGTGAGTTCCTTCTTCTCCTGTGAGCATCGTCACGAGCATGGCAGCGCTGTTGGTGGGAAAGACTAGTTGGGCAATGCCTCCAAAGGAGCCTGTGAATTTTAGCTGGACGGCGGCGATTTGCTCACCGTTGAGGTGCTGCTCTAACTCTTCTTCCACATCGATGGGAGTCAAGATTTGAAGATAGGGTATTTGCAAGCGGATCGGAGAGTCGATCATGTCGTTCAAGACCCCCGCTGCTTGACCGATACCGATGTTGACGAGTTCCTGCAAAGCATCGAGCTGTCGAGTGCTTAATTTCATTGGGTGCTCTCCTCGCTGGCAGTGAGAGCTTTTTTGATCCACCCGATCAGTTCGTCTGAGTTGGGCATTTTGTGAATGACTGCCAGGGCTCCGAGTTCCATGCACTCGGAGTGGGTAGTTGCTTGGATGTCTGCGGTAATTACGATGACTGGAATTTTATATCCTCGATCGCGCATGGCTTGCAGGACTTCCCGACCTTCCATTTCCGGCATCAGCAGATCTAAGAGCATACAGTTTGGGGTTTTAGTAGCGAGCAGTTCTAGAGCTTCTGGGCCACTGGGTGCTTCCCAAGTCTCGTATCCTTCTGCTCGCAGGATTTTGCAGATTACCCTGCGAGTCAACCACGAATCTTCGACAACGAGAATAGATGTCACTACGTTCTCCTCCTTCTATTGTTTAGGACTGACCAGCGTTGCAGGTATTGCTTTTATCTTCACAGTAATTTAAAGTGCTGGGACGGTGTGTGATCTAGCCTGACTCGGAATTCCTGTTCTTAAAAACTAACGCATTAATGTGTTCGATAGTTTAGTATCTTGGACTATGGGAAGAAAAAACCCGGTTTCTGAATGAAACCAGGTTTGCGGGATCTGTATTGGTCTTAACATCGGCCCTCAGTTATAGATTACCAAACGCTTCCGGAGGGACTCTACTCGCTGTTTAGCAGTGGCATTGTCTGGATCGCAGGCGAGAGCTTGTTCGTAGATTTCCAAGGCTTGAGCTGTTAATTTCTTGCGCTCGTAGGCATGACCCAGATTGTTGAGAGATGTAACGTATTCGGGCTGCAACTTCAGGGCTTCTTTGTACTGGCGGATCGCGATGTCGTACTGTTCTTGGCCGAAGTGTGCAAAACCGAGGGCGTTGTAAATAACGGCTTGATTTTCTTCACCTTCTAAGTCTTTGGCTTTCAGGGCTTTTTGAAACAGGACGATCGCCTGGGAGTAAAGCTTCTTATCTAGATAGATACTTCCTAATTCGTAGTATTCCTGCGCAGTTCCTTTTTCTACCGTCAGTTTATTTTCTAAGCGTTCTAAAGACATTTCCAGGTTCCGAGTTGTGAGAATCTGGCGCACCACAAACCAGCAACTACTGCCCAGTATAGCTAGCAGGACTGTTAGGTAAACAATGAGCAAATTACTATCCATGTTTTTCTTAAAATTAGGTAGGTCTGTGGAAGGTTTTATTTATTTTAATCGGCTAGAAATCTCTGAGATTTGCCTCTGCAACTGTATAAAAAACACGGAAATAGCGATCGTTCGGTTCGATCGCGATTTCTGAAAAAGCAAGAATCCAGAAGTAAGAACAAAGAAGGAAAGTTGGTCTCAACCTCCTAGATTTATCAGGAGTTTTCCTTCTCTGGCAGACCGTTAAATCTTTATTACTTCTGCTTTCTGCATTCTGAAAATAAAGCCAACTTTCACGCTCCGGCTCGATTGGCCATTTCCACAACTTTACCGAATGTTGCGGGGTCAATGATCGCCATTTGTGCCAGCATTTTGCGGTTGATTTCGATGTTGGCTTTCTTCATGTTGCCGATCAGTCTGCTGTAGCTCGTGCCATGCTGGCGCGATGCGGCATTGATCCGAGCAATCCACAGGCGACGGAAATCGCGTTTGCGTTTTTTGCGATCGCGATAACCGTTACGCAGGGCCTGCATCACCCGTTGGTTAGCTGTGCGGAACTGTTTCGACTGTGCGCCTCGGAAACCCTTGGCTAATTTGAGAATTTTTTTGCGGCGCGCTCTGGCGACATTACCGCGTTTTACCCGTGTCATCTTTAATTTCCGTTAAACTTTACAAGTATGGAAGCATTAACCGCACGTTAGCATCGTTGGTCTCGTCGATGACGACCAGCTTAGAGAGACGGCTTTTGCGAGCTGAACTTTTGTGCTGTAGCAAGTGGCTTTTGTAAGCTTTACGGCGCACAATTTTACCGCTGCCGGTCGCTCTAAAGCGCTTTGCGGCTGCTTTGCGAGTTTTGAGTTTTGGCATGAACTGGTGTTATTTGGACACAAGCTTATACGGTATCACGTTTGTGCTACTTTCTGCAAGGTCGATTTGGGGGTTGGGAGTTGGAGAGTTAGGGAGAGGCCCAGGTGCGGAGAGAATTTGACTCCGGCGGCACCAATGTCATCACCTTGGTTTTTTGCCAGATTTTTGAATTTTAGTTGAAAGCCGATCGCCCTAACCGTCCCGAACCATCCAAACCAACATCCCCAAAAGCGGTTCCACAGGAGGCACAGCATAGTCATTGAGGTCAATAGTCAGAGTTTTTGCCTCCAACTTCAAAAATCTCCAAACAGTACCGCTGCTGACGCTGCCGTAAATTGTGGCGATCGGGATATTGTTAATTTCATTAAACTTTTGAGCCGCCACCATTTCGGCCGCGCACTGTCCCAAACCTACTTTCAAATCTGCTTTTTTCGCTTCAACAATCACAATTGCCGGCGCTTCAATCAATATTTGTTCGGGAGAGCGACTGATTAAAAAATCGCAAACTCCGCTCAATCCCAACTCCGGCTCTACGGTAAAATCTTCTCCCGAAAATAGGCTAACTCGTCGCTGCAAAATCTTTCTGACTTCGACTAAAATTGGACTAATAATCAGTTCTGATCGCGCTTTTTCTGAACCCGTAGCCGTAGCTAGTGGCAATCCTTCAATTAGCGATTCTCTCAAATATGAACTAGGTTCGATCGGCTCGGTTTGCGGCAGGAATCGCCCTGCTTCTACGGTTGTTAAGCCGAAAGCCAGTTTAGCCTTTCTGAGTGTAAATTCACTGTAGGGCATTGAAAGCACCATTTTTATTAATGTTAATGTAGCATTTGATTAAATTTAAAACTAAAATCATGGCCTACAGCAATTTTACACTGCGAAAGGTTAAGCAAAGCTTCGGATTGACCGCAGTTGAAGGCGGGCGGTTTTTGCCGGAAGTCGAGCCGATCGCCCCCAGTCCCATTTTAGCAGGTTTGTTGGAAGATACACTTCCCTGGGCGATCGCAGTAGGAACAGAAAAAGCCAGATCCGAAGCAATCATCGCCCCCGCACTATTAGAAGTAAAACGCCTGCTAAACCGCCAAATCAGCGTATTTTCTGGCACAAATTTTACAGTCGATATCGCAGCGGGATTAAATGGAGTGGCTCTCCTGAGTTTATGGTGATAAACAAACCGCATATCCTTACTCCAAGGGCATCACAGAATCGCGAACAGTTGTGTCTGATACCGTATTTACCATAAACCCAGGAGAGCCAATGGAGTTTGCGACTTTTTAATCAGCCGCTCTCCCGAACAATTTGAAATCGAAGCACCAGCGGTTATGCTGGTAGAAGCTCAGCGAGATAATATTAACAGCGGTTTAGGGCAGTGCATTGCCGAAATGGTGGCGGCTCAAAGATTTAACGAAACCAACAATAACTCAATTTCGACTATTTACGGTTCAGTAACCAGCGTTACTGCTTGGCGATTTCTCAAATTGGAAGGGCAAACCGTTACTATTGATGTCAGAGATTATCCATTTCCACCAGTCGAGATAATTTTGGGGATGCTTGTCTGGATGGTACAAAATGGTTGAGAAGAAGGAGGAAAAAGAAATTATAGTCATTTCAAATAAGTATGAGACACTATTCATGCACAATAAGCACGAATAATTTCATCAAGAGATGTGCC
>NZ_JAUBQW010000206.1:0-7207 GCF_036701485.1 Microcoleus sp. Pol11C3
GTCTCTATTTTCAGCGCGGCTTCTTGGCTCTATCCTTTATGCAGCAAGCATTATAGGTACGTTGTCACCCGCTAAGGACGAGGATAAACACGAATATCGATAGAAATGTAGTAAAACTCGTCATTTTATACATACGTTTTTTTGTGTTTATCTTATTCTTTCCTAAAAATTACCGATTTTCATGTCTGGTGATTCGATAAGTTTTTGCAAAATATATTGGCAGTAACTAAATAGTTTTTTGATAGTTTCTTCGGCAAATAGTTCTGTGCTGAAAGTCGCCCCCAAATAAATAAAATTAGAATTTTTCGTCGGTAAAGAAACACTAAAGTCTAGAGGAATATCTGCATCAAAAAGTTCCTGGATAGGTGGTTCCGATAGCATTTCCCACCCAGAAGAATGAGCGTTTTCTGGCACTTCCATAGTAATACCTGCTGATAGGGTCACTTTTCTGAATCTTCTGATGGTTTTCAGAACTTTGTACAACGAAATATCATTGTTATTGATAGCCTCATTAGCTGTTTTTTGAACCCGCTTTAAAAGCTCAATTCCTGTCTCATCGTTAAAAAGGTGCGAACGTAAAATTATGGCGTTGATAAAGCAACCGAGCATTTTTTCAGTTTCGGGCATGGTGCGGTTACCAATTGTGGCTAAGATTAAAATTTCTGTTTGTCCGCTCCATTTGAACAAGAGGATATTCAAGGCAGTAATAATGATAGCAAAGGGGGTGATTCCCTGAGAGCGACTAAGGGCTAAGATTGATGCAACAAAATGAGCGGGTAGAACTACAGAATAGAAAGAAGCTTGTTTGCTGTTGGTACTATTGCAGACAGTCTCAGCAGGTGCGTTCTCAAGGGGCTGAGGACTATCAGTCAATTTTTCAACCCAATAAGAGAGTTGCTTTTGAAGTACCTCTTCGTTAAATCGTTTCCGATGCCAGAGAGTAAAATCTGCGTACTGCAATCGCACTTCTGGTAAGGGGGAAGGTAAGCCATTTAAAAAAGCATTATAAAGGGTATCTAATTCCTGTAAAAAGATGTGATGAGACCAGCCATCTGTGATGATGTGGTGCATCGTTATTAACAGCCAATGCTCTTGTGGAGTCAAGTGCAGCAAAGTTGTCTTGATTAAAGGGCTAGAAGTTAAGTCAAATTTATACTGGACTTCTACGGCATAAAGCCTTTGAGCTTCGGCTTCTCGTTGGGCTAGAGGTATGCCTTGCAAGTCTACTATCACTAGCGGTAAAGCCAGCTTATTGGCGATCGCCTGTACGGGTTGACCATCCACGAGAGGAAAGGTAGTCCGCAAAATTTCGTGACGGCGGATAATTTCATTAATACTTTTTTCCAACGCTTCTGGACAAAGTGTTCTTGTGAAACGCAAAGCAATCGGACTGTTGTAAGCGCTACTGTCGGGATACAATTGCTGTGCCGACCATATAGCCTCTTGTGAAAAAGATAGTGGTATGTACGTCTCTCGTGGGACAGGTACGAAATCTGGCAGGCTATTAGATACTGCGCTGTCGGAAGATTTTTCCTGTGAGACGGGATGAAGTCGAGGCTCTATTATTTTGCCCAGGGAAGCAATGGTGGGGGCTTCAAATAAGTGGCGTAGGGGAAGTTCGATCGCAAAAGCTTGCCGGATGCGAGAGATAATTTGGGTTGCCAACAGGGAGTGCCCACCCAATTCAAAAAAGTTGTCGTTGATGCCTACCTGTTGCACTCCCAAAACTTCAGCCCACATAGCAGCCAGTTTTGCTTCGCTCGGGGTGCGAGGGGCAACAAATTTATCTTCCTGTTCGTTGTGAAAGTTATCTGGTGCGGCTAAGGCGCGACGGTCTATTTTACCGTTGGGTGTTAGCGGCAGCGCTTTCACCAGCACAAACGCGCTCGGTATCATGTAATCAGGTAGCTTTTGTTTCAGGTAGTCGCGCAGGTTGCGAGTCACTGTGCGCTGCAAAGTTTTCCACAAGTCTTGATTGTTCAATTGATAATCTACGCTTTGGTCAATTTGAGCCTGTTCGCTGGGTGTAAGATGAAAGCGAATCCCAGCCTGTGGTGGACGTGACCAAACTACTGTCCCAGAAAGCCAGCGCGGTTCGCTCTCTCCAGGTAGTTGCATACGCACGCGGACGCTCTCACCTCGCTCGATAGCCGGCACCCCCACCAAACCAACGCCGCCCGTGGAGATATCTTGTGTGTGGATTGTGATGGCGTTACCGTTGAGTTCTAGTTGGCATTCACTGTGATAAGGAATGCGGTCTGGAATAAGGTTAGAGACTAGATAAGCTACGAGGCGCTTGTTTCCAGGTGTGTCTTCTCGATCGATGACTGTCACTGAGCGCACGTTCGGATGTTTTGCCAGTACAGCCTCAATTTCTCCGAGTTCAATGCGGAAACCTCGGATTTTTACTTGGTTGTCGATACGACCGAGAAATTCAATATTGCCGTCCGGTAAATAGCGGGCTAAGTCGCCGGTTTTGTAGAGGCGAGAACCTGGTTCATTACTAAAGGGATTGGGAATAAATTTCTCTTGGGTCAGCTCGGGACGGTTGAGATAACCTTTTGCTAGTCCCACACCAGCAATGTGAAGTTCTCCAGGAACACCGATAGGAACGGGTTGTTTATGGCGATCGAGAATATACACTTGAGTATTATCAATTGGACGACCAATTGGTAGAACGTCCATGCCTTCAAAGCCTTGTGTAACCGTAGCGCAGACAGTGGATTCAGTTGGCCCGTAAGCATTGAAAAAACGTCGCCCCGCAGCCCATTGAGCGACCAAAGAAGTCGGACATGGCTCTCCCGCGACGATAATATTCTGCAATGCTGGCAACTCCTCATTCGGCAGAGCAGCAAGTGCTGATGGCACAAGAGTAAGATGGGTAATCGACTGCTGTTGCAATAGTCGCACTAAAGGTTGTCCCGGTTGCAGCGACTCTCGTGTTCCCAGGCAAAGCTGCGCCCCCGAACACAGAGCCATGACAATTTCCGAGATAGAAGCATCAAAACTTAAGGAGGCAAACTGGAGAACGCGACTATCGGGCTGCACGTCAAATAGCTTGATTTGTGCCTGCGCTAAATTACGCAATCCTTGGTGAGCAATGAGAACTCCTTTGGGCTTTCCAGTTGAACCAGAGGTGTAAATCACATAAGCTAAGTTTTCTGGTGTTACATCACTTTGGGGAGGAAGTTCACTTTCAGCAGAGATTTTTTCCCAATCAGCGTCCAAGCAGACTACCCGTGCTTGATGTTCTGGTAGCGAGGCAACCAGTTGTTTCTGAGTCAGTAGAACTGGTAGCTGCGAATCATCAAGCATATAGGCAATGCGCTCAACCGGGTAGGCAGGGTCTATGGGAACATAAGCACCGCCAGCTTTGAGGATGCCTAGTATTCCCACGATGGCATCCAGAGAACGTTCGACACAAATGCCTACTAAAACTTCTGGCCCAACTCCGAGTGATCGCAGGTAGAGTGCCAACTGATTCGCTTTTGCATTCAACTCTAGATAAGTAAGTTGTTCCTCTTCAAAAACTACTGCCACCGCATCCGGTGTACATTCAACTTGCTTTTCAAATAACTGATGGATGCACTTATCCTGCGGATACTCAGCCCAAGTGTTGTTCCACTCTACTAATAACTGATGTCGCTCTGGTGGTGTCAGCAAGGGCAAATCGGAAATTCGCGCAATAGGATTAGCAACAATTCCTTCTAATAGAGCCTGGTAATGCCCTATCATCCGAGAAATGGTGCTGCCCTCAAATAAATCCGTACTGTACTCAATCCGCCCAACAATACCTTCTGGTCTTTCATCTAATTCCAAAGTCAGATCGAACTTGGCCGTACCAGTATCCACATCCAACTGACTCATGTTCCAACCAGAATCAAGGGCAGGCATTGGAGGTTCGAGGACAAAGGAAACCTGGAACAGGGGGTTCCGGCTCGAAGAACGCTCTGGTAGCAGTGTTTGCACCAGATGCTCAAATGGCAAGTCGCGGTGAGCGTCTGCCTCTAAAGTAACTTCCCGCACCCGCTCTAATAGCTGTTGGAAACTAGGGTCCCCCGATAAATCTGTACGCAGCACGAGAGTGTTAAGGAAAAACCCAATCGACCCCTCAAGCTCAGGTCGGTTGCGGCTTCCGGTAACAGTACCTACAGGAATGTCATCAACTCCCGTGTAGCGGTACAGCAATGTTTTGAACGCTGCCAGCAGCGTCATAAAAAGCGTCACCCCTTCACGCCGCGAGAGTGCCAACAGTTCGTCGGTCAAGTTCCTAGATAGCGCCAAACACTGCCGAGACCCTCTAAAGGATTGGCGAGCCGTTCGCGGGCGGTCTGTGGGCAACTGTAGCACGGGCACGTCAGCTAGCTGTTGCTTCCAGTAAGCAATTTGTGGTTCCAGCACCTCTGATTGCAGCCATTGCCGCTGCCACACAGCAAAGTCTGCATACTGGATGGGGAGTTCTTTTAGCGGCGAGGGTTCGTCAGCACAAAAGGCTTGATAAAGGTTTTGCAGTTCGGGTAGGAAGACACTATAAGAAGAAATCCCATCGTTTACAATGTGGTGTGCGGTCAGAAATAACCTGCAATCTGTTTCGTCCAACCGCATTAAAGTAGCTCGCAGCACTGGCCCAGAGGCAAGGTCGAAGGGTTGCCGCGCTTCAAGTGTCGCCAGTCGCAAAGCTTCCGCCTCTCGCTCTGAAGTTGTAAGCGATCGCAGGTCTACTACTGGAATTGGTACGGTCAAGGATGGGGCGATCTCTTGCATCGGTTGCCCATCAACCATTTTATAGGTTGTCCGCAGTATTTCGTGACGCAAGACAATCTCATTAAGGGCTTTTTCCAACGCTGCTACGTTGACATTCCCAGCCAGGCGAATGGTTGAAGGTTCGTTATAAACGGGAGTATCTGGTGCGAGTTGATGAAGTATCCAGAGTTGTTCTTGACCAAAAGACAGAGGCAGGTTCTCAATTTGAGCGACGGGTTGGATAGGCGGAATTAGGAATTTGGAGCAATGCTTTTGAAGTGTTTCCACATACTGTGCCAGTTCCGCTACCGTAGGCGCTTCAAACAAGCAGCGCAGTGGTAACTCTAGCCCCAATGCGTCGCGCACTTGCGAAATCACCTGGATGGCTAGCAAAGAGTGTCCACCCAATTCCAAGAAGTTGTCGGAAATGCCAACCCGTTCGATTCTCAATACTTCAACCCAAATTTCAGCCAGTACCTCCTCAATTGGAGTGCGAGGTGCGACCAAGTTTTCTTCCAGTTCGCTTCCTCTCCTTGAGGGTGCGGGTAAAGCACGGCGATCAATTTTCCCGTTGGGTGTTATCGGCAATACTGGCAAAGTGATGAAGGCACTGGGAATCATGTAATCTGGCAAATGGTCAGCCAAGTAATTCCGCATACTTTTGGCAGACACTTGGTTAATTTCGTCTTTTTTGGGAACTATGTAAGCAACCAAACGTTCCTCGTTTGGTATGTCTTCTCGATCTATTACTGCTACCGCGTCTACTATTGGATGAGCGCTTAGCACTGCCTCAATCTCTCCGAGTTCAATGCGGAAACCGCGTATTTTTACTTGGTTGTCAATGCGACCGAGGAATTCGATATTGCCGTCTGGTAAATAACGGGCTAAGTCACCTGTTTTGTAAAGGCGAGAAGCTGATTTATCGCTAAAGGGATTAGGGATGAACTTTTGCTCGGTTAAATCGGGGCGCTTAAGGTAGCCTCTTGCTAACCCCACACCCCCGATATGGAGTTCTCCCGGCTCTCCAATGGGTACGGGTTGGTTCTGAGTGTCGAGAATATAAATTTTAGTGTTGGCGATGGGGCGTCCAATGGGAGGCTTTTGACTTCCGTCAGTGCAAAGGGCGACGGTGGCACAAACAGTGGCTTCTGTTGGTCCGTAAGCGTTGAAGAAGTGACGCCCTGATGCCCAACGCGCCACGAGGTTTGCGCTGCAAGCTTCCCCGCCGACGATAATTGTCAGCAATGTTGGAAACTCTTCGGCAGGCAGCACCGCCAACACTGACGGGGGTAGAATAACCGTCGTGATGGCTTCGTCACGCAACAGCCCAGCTAGAGCAGAGCCAGGCATTAAGAAGTCCCGCTTTGCCAGTATCAGTGTTGCTCCCGATACCAGGGCTATGAAAACCTCCCAAACCGAGGCATCAAAACTAAAGGAGGCAAACTGAAGAAGGCGGCTACTTGGCTGCACATCGAATAGCTGAATCGATGATGTGGCTAGATTGCACAGTCCCCGGTGCGCCAATAGTACACCCTTGGGCTTGCCTGTAGACCCTGATGTGTAGATAACGTAGACTAGGTTATCGGGGGTGAGACTGCTGCTAGGTTTCTCCTGGCTATGGAAAGCAATTTCTTCCCAATCAGAGTCCAAGCAGACAACACACGCAGAATGTGGAGGCAGCTTCTCGACTAGCTTCGACTGAGCGAGCAGCACCGACACAGAAGAGTCCTCCAGCATGAAGGCCAATCGCTCCTGCGGATAAGCAGGGTCTAGCGGAACGTAGGCACCACCGGCTTTGAGAATGCCAAGCAGCCCCACTATCATCTCGAAGGAGCGCTCAACACAAATTCCCACCAAAACTTCTGGCCCTACGCCCCTCTTTTGCAGGTAATGGGCCAGTTGGTTTGCCCTTGCGTTTAATTCGAGATAACTCAGTTGCTCCCCTTCAAAAACTATCGCTACGGCATCGGGCGTCCGTTCTACTTGTTCCTCAAATAGCTGGTGGATACATTTATCTATAGGATAATCACTTTGAGTGTTATTCCACTCGACTAATATCTTATGCCGTTCGGCGTCTGTTAAACTTTCTTCACTTCTAAGTTGCTGTTCTGGCTTAAATATTGGGATTTCTGATTTATTAAAAGGAGCTACCATGTGTCTAATTTTAATTACAAATAAGATAGTTGCGAGAACGAGCGTAACATTTAGGGCATTTTTGTAGGGGCAATCCGTTGGCTTGCCTCTAACCGAGTCTGTAAATGCGTAAGTCTTGGGAAAGCTAAACGGGAAAACCTATCCTAACTCCTAATCAAGCCAAAGCAACCGAGAATAGGACACCGCCCTTGGTATAAGGCACTTACAAAGGACTAACAGGAATATCCGGGAATTTCTTTTTTCAATAAAACCAAACTTTACCCAATGCTCGAACCCGTTGGGAATAATGCCTGCTGCTACCGCTTGTGCC
>NZ_JAUBQW010000207.1:0-7097 GCF_036701485.1 Microcoleus sp. Pol11C3
TATTTTGGCGAACCTTCAGAGTGATGCTATGACCGAGAGTGCATAGATCATGTTTTTTGTCAATGCGTAAGTCCTATAATTATTAGTTCACCAATACAGCTTTTTACTGTGCGGGGTCGTCCTTGTTCTGTTCCCGTTGCTTGTTTGATAAAAAAAAACCGATTTGTGGGCCAACTTTTTCCAGCCATTGTTGCCTGAGATGCTTTTCAATATTTTCCAGACTGGTCAGTTCACTTGGGGGTGTATTGTTATACAATATTTTAGCAATTTCTGCCGTGCAGGATTGCAACCGCTCTAGTTCTTCAGGGGTCATGGCTCTTGTTTTCGACTTTTTTTGACGCTTTTATTGATTTTAACTATTTTACGCTTATTCGGATATATTTACAAAACCGGGATGCTCCCGTTGACACTTTCGTAAAGAACCGTCACAATGGCAACGCCTGGAATAGAGAGCATATTGATTTTTATGGTAAAAATTAAAGCTAACTCAAAACGCACCAGCTTTGTGTATAGAATAGCACGTTAGAAAGGCAAAAATGGGGTTTGTTAAAAAATGTTGAGTTTTTGGGCAACTCGTGGCTTTCAATCCTTTGTTTTTGACGACTTTACCAACCACTTCGCTGCTGGCAGAACCGCAAATTAAAGTAGTGGCAGCAGCGGCTGGCAAAATAGAAAATGGGAAAAAGCAAATCACCCATCATCAAACCCCTGAGAAAATTGCCGTTAAAGTAATAGAAGAAAAGGAGGCGTTGCTGATTTACGGTATGAAAGGATAAATATGCCAGTCAGAGAAACCAGTATCGACAAAGCTTGGGGATTTTTAACTGATTTTTTTCATACCCTGATTAAGCAACGCCGAAAAGGAATATCGATATTTCTTCACCAAGGACTCCCAATCATCACAAAAGCCGACCAATAATAAGGATGCGACAACTTTAAATCCGCAAACCCTTGCAGCGAACCCGGCAAATCCACCCCATCACCCCGACTCGAACCCCGCAATTTGCCGCCCTCCAAACGCACATCTCCCCGCAACATCGCAATTTGCGCTTGTCGCAGCGCCGCCCCCTTAATTCGCGCCGTCTTCAAATCCTGGTAAAACTCACTCATCAATCCCAAAGTACCTTCATCACTCACGTACCACAAACTCCCCAAAGCCGTTTGCACCCCCGCTTGCAGCGCCAACCCCCCAAAACCCAACTCCGCCTGTGCATCTCCCACCGCAGTCCGACAAGCACTTAAAACTAACAGATTCACCGGCGGATCATTCAATCTCAAATCTCGCAATTGATCCAGTCTCAACCGACTATCCCACAACTGAATAAAAGAATTACTCGGCGCCCCCGGTCGAAATTCGCCGTGAGTAGCTAAGTGAATAATCCCAAAAGGCCGGCTTTCATGCTGTCGCTTCAAATTATCCAAAGTGAAACCCTCATTCACAAAACTAACTCCCGGCCACTCTCTGGAAATAGCTGCTATTTCAGCAGGAACCGCAGGTAAAGGTTTCAACTCGGAAAATTCCGAGGCACCCATTGCTAAAACTTGAGAATTTCTGATATCTACGTAGCGAGTATCTGTTAAATTAATGCTGGGCATTAGGCTGAGATTGTACTTTTCCACCAAAAATTGCTGTCCGTCATGCAAAGCAGCAAAGGGCATACCTCTCAAACCCCGATCGACAACAAAGGAAATAGTATCCGTTTCGCACTTTTTCAAACTGTCCTCTAAAGGCGCAATCATCCATTTATAAAGCTGTTGGGAAGATGGTAGATAACTCGTAGTAGCCCGCACGCCCGGTTTTGTAATCTCAGCCCTGAACTCATTTACAACTCTCAGCAATTCTTCCCGGTTCGCTGACGGCACGCTTTTGTGAACCACATCACCGCAAGAAGTGATCAGCATTAAATTTAATTCTTCCCGTTGCGAAAACAGATAAATTAAGCTGGGTTTTGTGCCGGTTTGTGCGCCCACGGATGCTAATTTTTTTTGAATCTCCTCTGAGGATACCAACTCGTTGCTAATGTTGATGCCTAAATATTCCCCGAATTCTTGGCTGAAAGATTTGTCCAGCAGAGACAAAGCTGCCGATATTTTGCCTGCCTCCAAATTCCTGCCGATGTCGCCGCGAAATGCTGACTGAATAACGGAATCTCTAATATTTGAATTGATAAAAATTCTCAGCCCTCTGGGAGATTGCATTCTTTCGGGCGGCATCCTGTCTCCGGGTTTTCCTATATCTCGCGATATTCTGTTTTGGTTCTGCCGCTGTTCAGGGGTAAAGGGTTGGTTGCGATCGGGGAAAACCCGGTTTCTATCTAATGGAAATCTACCGCTTGGCGATGGTGGCGGAGGAGTTGTACCCGGTGGAGTTGTACCCGGTGGAGTTGTAACCGGTGGAGTTGTAACCGGTGGAGTTGTACCCGGTGGAGTTGTAACCGGTGGAGTTGTAACCGGTGGAGTTGTAACCGGTGGAATTGTAACCGGTGGAGTTGTAACCGGTGGAGTTGTAACCGGTGGAGTTGTATTGGGTTGATTTGTAGTGACGATCGCACTATTGCCTTGAGTGTAAGAATTGATGAAAGATTGTCCCTGAGTAATCGTACCTAAAGCATTGCTGGCGATCGCCCCAGCAGTACCGTTAGTCGTCGCATCTCCCACCGAAAAAGGTATCGGCGGATTGACATCGCCGCCGCCGTGGCGGATAGTAACTGTACCCGGTTGAGCGCCCCCAAGAGTCGAGATGCTAACAGGAGTGCCGTTTTGGTCAAAAGTACCCCTCACTCGAACTAAACCCGGAGTTGCGATCTCAACATTACCGCCCGGAGCATTTATCGATGCAACACTGATATCATTTTGAGCGTTAAGATTTACTGTAGAAGTGCGATCTGCTCTAACAACAGGATTAACATTTATTCGCCCAACTGCGATGTCGTTTCCGGCTAAAATTCCGACTATTTCGGAAGCACTTATATTGCCAGTGCTGACCGTTCCCCTGCTGCTAGTGACATCAACTCCAACTCCCTGCAAGTCTCGTGAATTTACATCGAGCGGCGCCGTTAAATTGACATTTCCTGTTGTAGCGTCCGTATTGCCGCCAATATTAATACTTCCCGTATTGCTAGTTACATTAACTCCAACTCCCCGCAAATCTTGTGCATTTACATTGCCAGAACCTGTCAAATTGACATTTCCTGTTGTGGCGTCGATATTGCCGCCAATATTAATACTTCCCGCATTGCTGTTTACATTAACTCCAACTCCCCGCAAATCTTGTGCATTTACATTGAGCAGCGCTGTTAAATCGACAGTATTTTCTGTTGCTGTAGCGTTATCAATATTAATACTTCCCGAGTTGCTATTAATATTAACTCTTTTTCCCAGCAAATCGCCGGAATTTACATTTCCCGAACCTATTATATTAATATTCCCAAGAGATGTAGTATTACCGAGCGCAATATTTCCCTGAGCGCTATTGACTTCAACGGCTCCACCTTGCAAAATCCCTGCATTTAAATCGCGGGATGCTCTCAAATTAATAGTGCCAGTGCCAGCATTAATCGAGACCACATTAATATTAGTTTGTGCATCCAGATTTACTGTAGGAATAATGGGATTTGTGGCGACAGGATTAACAGTTATTGCCCCTGTGTTGATTTCCTGTCCCGCTACAATTCTGACATCTCCCGAAGTAGCGATCGCCCCCGTGCGGACACTCCCATTGCTGCTGCTAGCATTGACAGTTGCAGCGTTGAGATTGCCTACCGTTAAGTCCCTAGAAGCTGTCAAATTGATATTCTCGGTTGCTGTAATATTGACTGGTGTAGTATTGGGGAAAATTGTATTGGCATCGCTCAAAACTCCCAGTTCCCCGGAGCTAGTGGTAATATCAACATTAGATCCCTGCAAATTCCCAAAATTCACATTGCCAAAAGCTCTGAGTTCGATCGCCCCGGAAGTCCCAGTATCGATCGACCTCGTTTCAATATTGCCCCCAACAGTATTCAGACTAATACTGCCGTTGATATCAGCACGAGAAATGTCATTTGTCAAGATAATATTGTTGAGAGCTCGAATATTAATATCCGAGTTCGATATCAATCTGCCCCCCACTATCACTGCCCCTTCGCTGCTTTCCAGATTAATTCGACCGCCGTTAATATCTCTAGTTGCGATATTTCCCAGCGCTGACAAAATCACCGGTCCGCCGACAGAAATATTTTCAACAGAAATCAAATTGCTTGAAAACAATGAACCTATAAATATTGCATCTTCACCTAAACTCTCAGTAGCAGCATTAGGAGGATTTGCCAGATTTGCCACTCCAGCCCGCAGAATTAAAGCCGGACTGCTGGTTAAAATAGCAATATCCGGATCACCACTCACATTTTCATTACGCAATGCAATATCGGGGCCGGTAATTGTAATATCCTCAACAACAATACTCCCCTTCGCCTCCACTTTCAGCGAAACACCGGTATAATCTCCAAAAAAAACATCTCCTTCCGAACTGATAATCGGGTCAAATAAACTCACAAAATTTCCCGGCATTCCCGACAGATTACGCACCGAAAAATTGCCCGCCGAAACAAAATGAGAATCCCCCGAAATAACACCGTTGCTAACCAAACTCAAATTGCCGCCGCTTTGGAATTGCGCCGGAAGAGATAAGCCGCCGATCGCGTTTTGAGTGAGAATATCAATAGTGCGATCGCCCTGAATGTATAAATTCCCCCCTGCCTGCGCCAAAAAAGGATTCTGGGCGCTGTCCCTGACCCGCACCGCATCCCCACCCAGCAAACTTAAATTCCCCGTAGTTTGCAGCCTAGCGCCCGCTAACGTGAGATTTTCCGCAGCCCATAAATTCGCACTTCCCGCATTCAACTGTGGCAGCCCAGACACATTAGCAGCAATCGCCACATCCCCAGAATTCACCTGCAAACCCGAACCCACAAGCCGCACAGAACCGTCATCCGCAACCGCAACACCCGCCGCCTGATTTTGCCCCGTACCTGTCAGCAACTGCGGCAAAGAAACAGGATTCAAAGTCTGTTGAGAATTACCCAAATTTCCGCCCGTTGGTATTTCCAAACTCAACAAATGCCCCGGTTGACTAAGGCGGAGAACCTGATTTCCCCCAACAGCAGCAACAGTAATTTGCCCGCCCGTAGCCGACAACTGCCCGCTACTAACAACCGTACCGCCAAGCAAAGCCAAATTTTCTCCAGGATTCACCGCTAAATTGCCAGCATTAACAATACTTCCCGGTACACCCGCACCAAAATAAAAAGCATTGGGCGTACCCACCAAGGCGCTAAAATTATTTGTACCCGCAGCATTAAACCAATTTGAACCAAAACCAACACCAGTAGCCGTAGTTGCAGTAAAAGCCGCCGGCACATTCAAACTCGCGTTCGGACCAAACACAATCCCCGCAGGATTAATTAAAAAAAGATTAGAATTGCCGCCCGTGACAGTAATTAAACCGTTAATTAGCGAAGCGTCCCCGCCAGCAATTCGAGCTAATATATTCTGAATAGCCGAATTAGTCAGAAAATTAGCAATTTGACCTTCATTCAAGGCAAACTGCCCAAAACTGTGAAAAAGATTCGCGCCGTCTCCCGACAAACTGCCGCCGTTGATATCATAACGGTTGCCACTGGGGGTGACAACAGTACCCGTACCGTCAGCAGCAGGGACTATGGGCTGTGCTTGCGCGAAAGTATTAAAAATTAACAAAGAAAAAGGACAAATAAATAGCCCGACCTTTTTAATCTTTAAGTTGGTATTTTTCATAGCAGCAAGTAAAACTATCTCAATTGCCTTAATTATGGCACTTGCAAACAACTTACCTCTAAATAACCAATTAATTCGCTCATGACAACTCCCAAAATCAAAAGCCTCTACACAGACGGCGCTTGTTCCGGCAACCCAGGCCCAGGTGGCTGGGGTGCAGTAGTTTGCTTCGCCGACGGCAAGTGTCACGAACTCGGAGGTGCAGACCCCCAAACTACTAACAACCGCATGGAAATGCAGGCGGCCGTCGCAGCGCTGGAATTTTTTGCCAATTCCGGTCAAACCGAACCAGTCACCGTTTACACCGACAGTGAATACGTTAAAAACGGCATCACCAAATGGATTCAAGGCTGGAAAAATAAAGGCTGGAAAACCTCAACGGGCAAAGATGTTGTCAACCAAGACCTCTGGCATCTGCTAGACAAGCTGAATTCCCGGGTTGTCAAGTGGGAACACGTCCGCGGTCACTCCGGCGACTTCTACAACGACAGGTGCGATGAAATCGCCCGCAGCTTCTCCCACAATCTCACTCCCGAACTGCAACAGCAGAAACCAACGGGAGACGAGGCCGGGGCGGGCACGGGGACACCGCCCCTACACTTTGACAACACAATTGTTTCGGAAGAAACGGACGCAACTGGTAACAAAACGATAGAATCCTATGTCATAACTTCTGACCTTCCGATCTCCAACTCTACCATGATGGATTCAACTGCCGATACCCTGGAGAACTTGCCTCGCGAGGTGAGGGTTCAAGACCTCCGCAATCTGATCGAAACCTTGCACATCGCCGACGAGGTTGCGACGAAAGGCTACTTGATTACCAGTTCTGAACTGGCTGATTTGATGGATGTAAATGCCAGCGCTGTCACCAGTCGTGGAGACAACTGGGTTTGGCGAAATTGGGTAGTTTCGCGGGTGCGGCGCGAAGGCAACCAAATTCTCTGGCAATTAGAGAGAATCGACCACGTTAGTACAACTGATTAGTGGTTAGTCATGAGTTATTAGTTGATTAATAACTGATGACTAATGACTGTCGCCAAGCAAGATTTGGCAAAAATTTCTAGGGACACAACATTGTTGTGTCCTTTTAGTGATTAGTCATCAGTCATTAGATTTGAATTGCAGGCATTCACTCTCCTATAGTGAAAACCATCTGCGTTGCATCTGCGCGGGAGCATCCCGGTTTTGCAAAAGCCTCAAATGGCTAAGAGGTCGTTGAGGTAGGCACAACGAAGTTTTAGCATTTGATTGACATTTTTTTTCAACCATTGAGCCCCAGATATTTTCAACCTTCTATCTAT